>DATMRM010000077.1:0-10205 GCA_035566155.1 Steroidobacteraceae bacterium
CGACGCGCCGGCGACGTTCCGTCGCAATACGCCGACAACAATGCCCTCGATGAGCATCGATTCCTCTTTGAGATCGATCCGTAGCGGCTCGAACTCCGGATTCTCTGGCAGCAACCAAACCACGCTGCCCTCTTGCCGGTAGCGCTTGACGGTCACTTCGTTCTCGAGCCGCGCGACGATGATCTGCCGATTGCGCACTTCGCTCGTGCGATGCACGGCCACCAGATCGCCATCGAGAATGCCGGCATCCCGCATACTCATACCGACTACTTTCAGAAGGTAGTGCGGACGAGGATGGAACACGGCGGGATCCACCTGCAGGTGCTCCGTGACGTTCTCCTCCGCCAGGATCGGCCGTCCAGCGGCCACGCGGCCTATCAGTGGCAGCGCCAGCTGCTCGCGCATCGTGTCGCGCAGCCGTATCCCGCGTGAGGCTCCGGGCAACAGCTGAATCACGCCCTTGCGCGCCAGAACCCGCAGGTGCTCCTCCGCGGCGTTGGGTGAGCGAAACCCGAGTTCCGCAGCGATCTCCGCACGGGTCGGGGGCATTCCGGTTTCACCCAGGCTGCGCTGGATGAAGCGCAGGACACGGGCCTGACGTGGAGTGAGATCTGACATACTGTGATTATATACAGCTTGTCCCGTCGGCGGCAACCCGTTGCAGATTTCGGGCAATACGTCAGTGCTCACCATCAATGGGTCGCAGGTCGACCCATTGCGGCTACGAAGTAAGTTCGATGGCGCACACTCGATGCGTATCTATCTTCTTACCTATGAGCGCGAGATGCATCGGCGATCCTCTTGCATTCATGTCGCGTTCATAGATACCCCGGTATCCTTCTGACCTGTCGGTAGGCTCTGACAGACGGATTTCGAAGTAGCTATTGCTTTCAGAGGTTAAATTTGGTCAAGTTGTGGCCCGCAAAATCGTTCCGCCGCTTAAACGTTCGGTGCGATGCGGTTTTATCCAGTGCAAGTGCAAAGGGGACTAGAATGAACAAGACAATCGTGTTGAAGCTGGCGGCTGCCGCTGCGGTCGTGGCATTGGCCGGCTGCACCGACATCAAGCCGCTGCAGGCTGACATTGCGAGCCTGAAAGATCAGGTCAGCAAGCTGCAGACCGACGTGTCAGCCGCGAAGGCTTCAGCTGACGCAGCTTCTCGTTCGGCGAGTGCCGCTCAGAGCTCCGCAAGCCAGGCGGCACAGGCTGCCAGCGGTGCGCAGAGCACGGCCAACCAGGCGCTGTCGGCAGCACAGGCTGCGCAGTCGTCGGTGGACGCGACCAACGAGAAGATTGATCGCATGTTCAAGAAGTCGGTGTCGAAGTAATTCGATTTCTCCGGTCTTGAGAAAAACGACGCCGCGGTGACGCGGCGTTTTTTTGCCTGCGCGATTAGTCAGGTCAGTAGCGCAGCAGCGCCGAACCCCAGCTCACGCCGCCCCCGAGCGCCTCGAGCAACAACATATCGCCTGTCTTGATCCGCCCGTCGCGCACGCCGGTGTCGAGCGCCAGAGGCACCGAAGCGGTGGAGGTATTACCGTGCTCCTGCACGGTCACGATGACACGCTCGATCGGCAGATCCAGTTTCCGGGCAACCGCCTGGATGATCCGGATGTTCGCCTGATGCGGTACCAGCCAGTCGATCGCAGACTTATCAAGCTTGTTGGCGGTCAGGGTCTCATCGACCACACGTCCCAGCAGTGTGACAGCGAGCTTGAACACTTCGCTGCCTAGCATATGAACCACATCCCCGCCCGGCATGCCTTTGGGGGGCGGGCCCTTCGCCGGACCGCCGGTGCAATACAGCAGGTGCTGGTAATTGCCATCGGAGTGCAGATGCGTCGATATGATCCCTGGCTGCTCGCAAGGTGCCAGGACCACCGCCCCCGCACCATCGCCGAACAGGATCGCGGTGCTGCGATCATTGTGATCCAGAATGCGCGACAGCACTTCCGAGCCGACCACCAATGCGCACTTGGATTCACCCGCGCGCACAAATTTGTCGGCCACGGCCAACGCATAGATGAAGCCGCTGCAGGCGGCCTCCAGGCTGAAGGCCGGCACTCCGCGGCAACCTAGCCGCGCCTGCAGCAGAGCTCCGGAATTTGGGAACACCATATCCGGCGTCGTGGTGCCAAAGGAGATCAGATCGACATCCGTGGGCTTGAGGCCGGCGGCGCTCAGTGCTTTGAGCGCGGCCTGCTCGGCCATGTCGATATTGCATTGGCCCTCGGGCAGATAGTGACGGCGCTCGATACCGGTGCGCTCACGGATCCAGGCATCGCTGGTATCCATGCGCTTTTCCAGATCGAAATTGGTGACAACCTGGCTTGGCAGGTAGCTGCCGGTACCGACAATGCGCGCGTACACGCCCTGACCCCTGTACTAGGACCGCGGGGGCCGCGACTATTCCGGCACTTCCGGCTCTTCCTGTTTCTCGATGACACGGCGGCCGCGATAGAAACCATCCGGCGTGATGCGATGGCGCAAGTGCTGCTCGCCGGACTGCGGATCAACCGACAGCGCCGGAGCGGGCAATCCATCGTGCGAACGGTGCATACCGCGGGCCGATGGCGTCTTGCGGCTTTTTTGTACGGGCATGATCCAAACTCCTGCAAACCGATCCGACTGACTACTCTTTGCGCTTGGCGCCTTGCTCCAGCAACGCGCGCAAATCTGCGAACGGCCGTGCCGTTCCCTGCTCCGCGGCGACCGGCTCCGCCGTCGCTGCCACCCCTGTCTCGTCGCACTCGGCGCCATCGGCGTGCAATGGCACGATGGGCAATGCCAGCAGCAACTCCTCCGCCGCCAGGCCTGCGAGGCTCACACGTCCTTCAGCGGCGAGATAGCTCTCGCGCTCGGCCGGTGCACCGTCGGCCTGCGCCTCGGACTCGATCAATAGCACAGGCGAGCTGACGTCGACTTGCCATGGCATCGGCCCCATGCAGCGCTGGCAGGTAAGCGCCAGCTCGCCGCGCAGGGCCACTTCGGCGACCATGAAGCCCTGTTCGCGCCCAAACTGCACCTGTACGCGCAACGGGCCGCCCCCCACGATCAACTCAACCGGAAGCCCTGGCAGTTCGGCCAACGGGATATCCAGGTCCAGGATCGCACGAGCGTCCGAAAGTTTTCGGACGTCACGCAGCTTCGAGGGGCCACCCGGCATGGGCCGCGTATAATAGGTTCAGGGCCCCGGCAAGTCAAAATTACCGGTGTATCCCAACCCCTTGATTCCAACACCGTTTTCGCACTTTACATGGCATCGTTGATCCTTGCTTCGAGTTCGGCGTACCGGCGAGCACTATTGGCCCGACTCGGGCTCCCCTTCGAATGCATCGCTCCGGCGGTGGACGAGGCCGCCCTGCCGGCTGAGAGCCCGCACGATCGCGCGGTGCGACTGGCCCTGGCGAAGGCCACCGCAGTGGCCAGCCGGCGCCCAGGCGGCGTTGTCATCGGCAGCGATCAGGTCGGTGTCTGCAAGGGCGAGCCGTTGGAAAAACCGGGCAATGCCGAGCGCGCCAGGGTGCAGCTGCAGTGGATGTCGGCCGCGGCGGCGACCTTCCATACCGCCGTCGCAGTGGTACAGACCGAGCCTGCGCATACCGTGCAGTTCGTCGATACCACCACGGTGTATTTTCGCGCGCTGGCGGAGGATGAGATCGAGCGCTACATCGCTGCCGATCAACCCTTCGACTGCGCCGGAGCGTTCCGCTGCGAGGGCCTGGGCGTCAGCCTGTTCACGCGTGTGGTCTCGGAGGATCAGACCGGATTGGTCGGCTTACCGCTGATCTCGGTGGCACGCTCGCTGCGGCAGCTCGGGTTCGCGGTGCCCTGAGCAATCGCTCGCTCAGCCTCGCCGCTTGGCATTGAGTGCATCCAGCACGGCCTTCAACTCCGCAGGGAGCGGTGCGCTGAAGCTCTGCTCGCTGCCGTTGTCCGACCACGCAAATGAGCAGCTGTGGGCGTGCAGAAACATGCGCTTGAGACCCATGGCCTTCACGCGCTCATTGAAATCCGGATCACCATATTTCTCATCCCCGGCTACCGGATGACCGCAATACGCGGCGTGCACGCGGATCTGGTGTGTGCGCCCGGTATGCAGAATCGCCTCCAGCAGCGATGCACGCGATCCATAGTGTTCGATCAGCTTGAATTCAGTGAGGGCGGCTTTGCCACTGGCATCGACCTTGACGGTACGCTCGCCGCTCACGCGCAGATCGGTACGCAGTGGCGCGTCGATTCTTTTGTGCCCGAGCTGCCAGCGGCCCGTCACCAGCGCCAGGTAGCTCTTCCGTACGTGCCCGTCGCGCAGCAGTGCGTGCAGCTCGCGCAGCGCCGAGGAGCGCTTGGCCAGCAGCAGCACGCCGCTGGTGTCGCGATCCAGCCGATGGGCCAGTTCCAGAGTCTGCTTCGGACGCGAAGCGCGCAGCGCTTCGATGACGCCAAAGGCCATTCCGCTGCCACCGTGTACCGCGACGCCGGAGGGTTTGTCGAGCACCAGCACCCGGTCGTCCTCGTGGATGACCGCACGCTCCATCGAGGCCATTAGCGCAGCCGGTACGCGCTTGGGCGCGTGCGGCTCGGCCGCGCGCACCGGCGGCAGGCGCACCGAATCCCCGGCGTTCAGGCGCTGCTCGGGACCGGCTCGCTTACCGTTGACTCTCACTTCGCCGCGACGGATCAGGCGAAAAATGCGCGTGCGCGGTACGCCCGCCAGCAGCCGGCCTAAGACCTTGTCGAGGCGCTGCCCCTGGCCCTCGGAATCGATCTCGACATGTCGCACCGGTGAGCGCGGCGGCGGGTCGGGTGCGGTTTCTGATGGTTCGCTCACGCTTTAAGTGTTTGTTTCCAGTAACGTCGGTAGCTATAATCGGGCCGTTGCCGAAGCCATAGCTTAGGCAATGAGAATGCGGCCAAGCGCCGCATGGTAGTTGGTCCTCGGTATCGAGGCCATCGCGCATGAGTCGGCCGATCCGGTCCGCGCTTCGCAAGCGTTAGCTCCTTTCGAAAGTTAGAGCCCACGAGCGCACCGCCGGTCAGTGGACCTTTAAAGGATTTCGGGCGCGCCGCCCAAGCATTGGCGGCCACGAGTCGAAACGAATCGAATCAACATCGATGACATCTCGCGAGCGCCAACCAATCTTCGGGATTTCCGCTGCCCCGCGCGGGTCCGTCGCGATGCCCCCACACGTGCATCGAACGGTGACCCCGGCCTCTCATCCATTTTTGGCAGAGGCAAATGAAAAGAATGTTAGTCAACGCGACTCAGCAGGAAGAGCTGCGGGTCGCCCTGGTCGATGGACAGAAACTCTATGACCTGAGCATCGAGATACCTTCCAGAGAGCAGAAGAAAGCCAATATCTACAAAGCCCGGATCTCCCGGGTCGAACCTTCCCTCGAAGCGGCATTCGTCGATTACGGTGCGCAGCGCCACGGTTTCCTGCCGCTGAAAGAGATCTCCAAGGAATTTTTTCGCAGCCAGCCGCAAGGCCGGATGAATATCCGCGAGCTGGTGAGCGAAGGACAGGAGCTATTGGTTCAGGTCGAGAAGGAAGAGCGCGGCAACAAGGGTGCGGCGCTGACCACCTTCATCAGCCTGGCGGGCCGGTTCCTGGTCCTGATGCCCAACAATCCGCGCGCCGGCGGGGTCTCGCGCCGCATTGAAGGCGAGGACCGCGACCAGATGCGCGAGGTCATGAACCAGCTGCAGATCCCCGAGGGCATGGGGGCGATCGTCCGCACCGCCGGTGTGGGTCGCTCTGTCGAGGAGCTGCAATGGGACCTGGACAACCTGCGCACCCAGTGGGACGCGATCGCCGAGGCCGCTAACAGCCGCGGCGCGCCGTTCCTGGTGTACCAGGAAAGCGACGCCGTGACCCGCTCACTGCGCGACTACCTGGGCGACGACATCGGCGAGATCCTGGTGGACGACGACAGCGCCTACACCAAGGCGCAGGAATACATGCAGCGCTTCATGCCGAACGATGCGGCACGCAAACTCAAGCGCTACGCTGACGATATCCCGCTGTTCACGCGCTATCAGATCGAAAGTCAGATCGAATCGGCCTACGCACACAAAGTCCAGCTGCCCTCCGGTGGCAGCATCGTGATCGACTACACCGAAGCACTGGTGTCGATCGACATCAACTCCGCTCGCGCCACGCGCGGCAGCGACATCGAGACTACCGCCTGCAATACCAACCTGGAAGCGGCCGAGGAGATCGCGCGGCAGCTGCGTATCCGCGATATCGGCGGTCTGATCGTCATCGACTTCATCGACATGGAGTCGCAGAAGAACCAGCGTGACGTCGAGGACCGGCTGCGCGATGCCATGAAGATGGACCGCGCGCGCATCCAGATCGGACGTCTGTCGCGCTTCGGATTGCTGGAGATGTCTCGACAGCGTCTGCGGCCGAGCCTGGGCGAGTCGAGCCACCTGGTGTGCCCGCGCTGCAACGGCATCGGTTCGATCCGCAGTATCGAATCCCTGGCGCTGTCGATCCTGCGCCTGATCGGTGAGGACGCACGCAAGGACCGCACCGCTCGCCTCGTGGTGCAATTACCGGTGGATGTGGCCACCTACCTGATGAACGAGAAGCGCGATGCGCTGCACGAGATCGAGGAGAAGTCTCACGTGCAGATGGTGATTGTGCCCAATCCGCACATTCAAACGCCCGAGTTCTCGATCCGGCGCGTGCGTGACGATGAGACCGGGCTGGCTGAGAATTCTCAGGTCAGCTATCAGATACCCGTCGCACCGCAGATGAGCGATCTGGTCGATCGAGGCGACAAGAAACCGCCGGCGGAGCCGCCCGCGGTCGCCGTGATGCTGCCGAAAACAGCGGCACCGGTCACCGCAGCACCCCCGCCGGCAGCGCCCACCCAGCCGGCGCCAGTGCCGAGCATCAACAGTTCCGGCTTCTGGGGTCGCATTAAGGGCTGGTTCGGTGCCGATGAACTGCCGCCCAATGAGCAGGACATGCCCAGGGCCGCGCCTGAGGCGGGCTCTGCCGCATCACCGACCGGCAGCAGTCCCGGCGGCAGCCACAGCTCGGACCGGGAGTCACGTCGAGATCATCATCGACGCGATCGCCCGGAGCGCGGCGATCGCCCGGAGCGTGGCGAACGCGGTGATCGCATGCGCGGACGCGGACGACGTAGCGAGGGCCGCGGCGACGAGCCACGTTCACGAGACCGCCATCGCGATGACTCGCGGCGCGATGAACCTCGCCGCGAGGAGGTGCGGCGCGACGAACCACGCCGCACGGAGCCAGCGCGTGAGGCGGCCGCGGCCGAAGGCCAGCCGCTCGCCGATGCCTCAGCGGTACGCGCCGAGGGTGACCGGCCGCCGCGCAGCGGCCGTTCGCGTCGCGGCGGTCGACGCCGACGGCGTGGCGGCAGCGGCCGCGAGCAGGGCATGAACGGCCAGACAGGCAACGGCCAAGGCGCTGAGGGCGAGCCTGGGCACCAGCCTGCGCACGATGACCACGATCACGGTGCTGCTCATGAAGGCCCGGGGGAAGCGCGTCACGCGCCGGTCGAGACACGTTCGGAACCGCCGCCAACGCCGGCCGAAAAACCGTACGTGGTGTGGTCTTCGTCCCCGCAGTCGTTCTCTTCCTCCAGCGGCCATTCATCGGGGCCGTCGAGCCCGCCGTCTGCGCCGGCTGCCAGCGGCGATTCAGGCGGTTCGGAAGGCTCCTCGCACCACGAGTAAGCCGGACATCACTTCTCCGCGGCGAGCAGCTGTTCGACGCGGGGAACGTCCGCGGCGGTGTTGACGTCACCGCCGGGCGCGAACGGGACCTGCGCTACGCGAATCTGCATCCCGTGCTCGAGCGCGCGCAACTGCTCGAGCTTCTCCAGTTCCTCGAGCGCACTCGGCGCAGCGGCCGCCAGGCGCTTGAGTGCGGCGACCCGGTAAGCGTACAGACCCAGGTGCCTGCGGGCATGCGCGAAACTGCCGCTAGGCTCGCGTTCGAACGGAATCGGCGCACGGCTGAAATAAAGCGCTCGCTGATTCAGATCGGTTACGACCTTCACGACATTCGGATCCTGCAGCTCGGAGGCCGAGTGCAACGGCACCGCCAACGTTGCGATATCGGTCGACGGATGCGCACTGAGCAGATGCGCCACCTGATCGATCAGGGCGGGTGGCATCAGCGGTTCATCGCCTTGCAGATTGACGATCACTTCGTCATCACGCCAGCGCCGTACCACGGCCACTTCGGCGATGCGGTCGGTGGCCGACGGGTGAGCGGCGGAAGTCATCTGCACCTCGGCGAATGCGCGCACGACCTTCGCGATGCGCTCGTCGTCCGTGGCGACCACCACCTGCTGCGCCTGCGAGCGCTGCGCGCGCTCCACCACCCACTGGATCATGGGTTTGCCGGCGAGCAACAGCAGGGCTTTGCCCGGCAGACGGCTCGAGGCGTAGCGTGCCGGAACGACGATGCGAAACATCAGCGTAGATCTTGGCTAGCGCTCGAGCAGCGGATCGTCCGGAGTCAGGGCCCGGGCCTCATCTTCCAGCATCACCGGGATGCCGTCGCGGATCGGAAAAGCCAAGCGGTCGCCGCGACAGACCAGCACCGATTCGTTGCGATGGTACTGCAGCGATCCCTTGCACAACGGGCAGGCAAGAATGTCGAGTAAGCGAGCTTCCATCTTGAGGTCTCCTGCCGCGTACCTACAGCTCCAGCACCGGCTGTAACCGCGCGAGCAGAGCGGCCGTCTGCTCGGGCGTGAAGCTCGCGGCGACCGGTAGATACCAGCGGTCGGGCGCGGCAAATCCCCTGCATTTTACCGCATCCTTCTCCGTCATCAGCAGCGCCAGTCCATCGCCGAATTCCAGCTCATCGGCACGGTAGGCATGGTGATCCGGGAACGCATGTGCGATGACCTCGAGCCCGGCAGTGCGAAGCTGGGCAAAAAAGCGCTCGGGATTGCCGATTGCGGCCAGTGCGTGCACGCGCCTGCCCCTGAAGCTCGCCAGCGGCAGGCTCGGGCCGGTCCCGGACAGCGGATGCAATTGCTCGCCGATGAGACGCATCGAAAACACCGGACCCACATTGGCTGGCAAGTCCGCGGGAATACCCTCGCCGTTCACCACCACCGCACCCACGCTCGACAGCCGCGCGTTCGGCTCGCGTAGCGGTCCGGCCGGTAGCAGGTATCCATTTCCCATGCCGCGCGCGCCATCGATGACCGCGATTTCGTAATCGCGCCCCAGACGCAGGTGCTGCAGCCCGTCGTCAGCGATGATCAGATCAACGCGCGCGCTCATCAGATGTCGTGCAGCCCCGACGCGGTCGCGTCCCACCGCAACCGGAGCACCCGTGCGCTGCTGGATCAGTAGCGCCTCATCACCCACCTGTGCCGGATCACTGTCCGCCTGGACCCGTTGCACAGCGTCCGCGACGCGCGCGCTACCGCGGTAACCGCGCAACACCACGCCCGGGTTCATGCCCGTGGCACGCAGTTGCTCGACCAGCCAGATGACGAGCGGGGTTTTGCCGGTCCCACCCACCGAGATATTGCCGACCACGATGACTGGGGTCGTCAGGCGATGTGTGCGCAGCAGCCCGGCCGCATACGCGCTGCGTCTAAGGGCCACCACCAGGGCGAATGGCCACGACAACAGGCGCAACGACCACGGAGGCGAAGACGCTCGATACCAGATGCGCTGCAGGCGCTCGGAGGCGTTTGAACTAGGCACTGAACTGCAGCCGGTGCAGCTCCGCGTAGACACCACCGCGCTCCATCAGCTCGGCGTGCGCGCCACACTCGACCACGTTGCCTTCGCTCATCACCAGGATGCAATCCGCGTGCTCGATGGTCGACAGACGATGCGCGATGACCAGCGTGGTGCGGTTTTTCACCAATTGATCGAGCGCGGCCTGGATGTGTCGTTCGGATGCGGTATCGAGCGCTGAGGTGGCCTCATCCAGAATCAGGATCGGCGTATCGCGCAGCAACGCCCGTGCGATCGCAATGCGCTGGCGCTGGCCGCCCGAGAGCAGCACGCCGCGATCGCCCACCATCGTCTCCAGGCCCTGCGGCAGCTGCTCGACAAACTCGTGCACGTAGGCCGCGCGCACCGCTGCCTGCAACTTTTTCTCCGTGATGTCCTCGGCGCCAAAAATGATGTTGTTGCGGATGGTATCGTTGAACAGCACCACTTCCTGACTGACCAGGCTGATCT
>DATMRM010000078.1:0-7279 GCA_035566155.1 Steroidobacteraceae bacterium
GTAGTTGACGCCGCCGTAGAAGCCGATCTCGGTACCCCAGTATCCCGGGTGCCACAGATAGACACCGTTCTCGAAGCCCCACCAGGGCGGCGTCCACAGGTAGCCTGCTTCGGGCGCGAGCACCCAGGTGCCCGGCACCCAGTAATAGCCGCTGCCGTCATCGGCCCAGGCCCAGTAGCCCGGCGTCCAGATGTACCCGGGGCCGGGGATATCCGGCTGTTCGTACACCGGTAACTCGGGAGGTGCGATATCGACCGAGATCGCGACATCAATCGCCGCAGCCGAAGGCCGCGCACCGATCAGCAGCGCGCTGGATAGAACGGTTGCGAGGGCAACCCCGACAAGCTTGCGCATAAAACGCACCTCTCCTGGTGAGCAGTCTCTGTCACCTTACAGTGCCTCTTATACGGCCTAGTAGCTGAACGACGCCTGACTGAGCCTGCAGCCTGGCGCTAGTCGGGCGTCAGCGCTGTCTGACCTTGGCCAGCAGATTCAGGATCTCCATATAGAGCCAGACCAGCGTCACCAGTAACCCGAACGCGCAGTACCACTCCATATAGCGAGGCGCGCCCTGGGCCACGCCGTTCTCGATCAGATCGAAGCTGAGCACCAGATTCAGCGCCGCGACCACGACCACCGCCAGCGATACCAGAATGCTGAGCGTGCCGACGCCGGTGAGCAGGCCGATGTTGACGTGGAACAGGCTCAGGATCCACGAAGCCAGATAGAACAGCATGATGCCGAAGGTCGCACCCACCACCACCGAGCGGAAAGTCTGGGTGACACGAATGAGGCGCGAGGTGTAGGCGAACAGCAGCGCCGCCATCACGCCGAACGTCAGGCCGACTGCCTGAATGGCGATGCCTGGAAAACGCCGCTCGAACATCGCCGAGATGCCGCCGATCGCCAGCCCTTCGCAGGCCGCGTATGGAATCGACAGATAGGGCGCGAGCGTCGACTTGAAGCTGATGATCAGCGCCAGAATCAGGCCGCCGAACAGACCCAGCACCAACGGTAGCGCCACATCGCCGGCATTGCCGCTGGCCATGTACTGCGACCAGGGGTAGAGCGCAGTGCCCATCAGCACCAGCAGCAACACGAACGATTTGTTGATGGCGCCCTGCAGCGTCATCGCCTCGCCGGCGAGGGCGCGCGGCAGACCATCGAACGTACGGTCGTTCAGGGTGGGGTTGGTGGAGCGAATCGGTAGATTTCTGTCGGCCATATATCCCTCAACCGCGCGACGGGGACGATGCTTCCTTGTCGTGCTCGATCAGCGCGTAGGCAGAGTGGTTGTGAATGGATTCGAAATTCTCGCTCTCCACCACATAGGCGGAGATGCGCGGCTCGTTGTTGAGCCGCACCGCAACGTCGCGCACCATGTCCTCGACAAATTTCGGATTGTCGTAGGCGCGCTCGGTCACATACTTTTCGTCGGGGCGCTTCAGGATGCCGTAGAGCTCACAAGAGGCCTCACTTTCGGCGATGTCAATCAGTTCTTCGATCCAGATGTGATCGCGCAGCTGAGCCTTGATGGTCACGTGTGAACGCTGGTTGTGCGCACCGTACTCGGAGATCTTCTTCGAGCACGGGCACAGGCTGGTCACCGGCACCACGACTTTGATCCACATGCGGGTGTCGCTCTTGCAGATCTCGCCACTGAGCGTGGCCTGATAGTCCATGAGGCTCTCCACGCCGGAGATCGGCGCGCGCTTCATGACGAAAAACGGGAAGCTCATCTCAATATGACCGGCGTCGGCATCGAGTCGTTCCCGCATCTCGGCCAGCATCGAGCGGAACGAGTCCACCGAGATTTCCCGCTCGTGATGCAGGATCTCGACGAAACGCGACATGTGCGTGCCTTTGAAGTCGTGCGGCAGGTTGACGTACATGTTGAAGGTGGCGATGGTGTGCTGCTCGCCGTTGGAGCGGTCCTTGACCTTGACCGGATGGCGGATGTCCTTGATTCCGACGCGATCGATCGGAATGCGCCGATGATCGGCGCGCGCCTGGACGTCCTCCACAGCGGCGGCTTTGGCGGGCCGTGGTTCGATGACGGTACTCATAAAAAAACTTCTACCTGCGGGTGCTCTTACAGCGGACCGATTCCGCCCGCTGCCGTTAACTTGGTGGCGGCTCTTGTCAGCTTCAAGGCCGGGACCGTCGCGCGCCACTTTTCGATCGTGGCCGCGATACCCGGTGTGTCCAGCCCCGCGTCCACCAGGTTGTCTTCGCGACTGCCATGCTCGATAAAACGGTCCGGAATGCCGATGTGCAGCTGCGGTATCGCAAAGCCATTGGCATCCAGCACTTCCGAGCAGGCGCTGCCCGCCCCGCCGGAGACCGCATTGTCCTCGATGGTCACGAGGCCGGCGTGTGAGGCCGCGATCTCGCACAGCATCTGGCTGTCGAGCGGCTTGATGAAGCGCATATTGACGACCGTGGCATCCAGGCGTTCGGCCAGAGTCAGGGCGGGCCCGAGCATGACGCCAAACGCCAGCAGTGCCAGTCCGCTGTCACCGCTACGGCGCAGCTGGGCGCGGCCGATCGGCAGCGCCGTCATATCCTGTTCGATCGCGACCCCAGGGCCGGTGCCGCGCGGATAACGCACCGCCGCCGGACCGTTGATCGTGGTGGCGGTAAAGAGCATCTGACGGCATTCGTTCTCGTCTGAGGGTGCCATGATCACCATATTCGGCAGGCAGCGCATGAACGTCAGATCGTAGCTGCCATGATGGGTGGCGCCGTCACTGCCAACCAGCCCGGCGCGATCCAGTGCGAACACTACCGGCAGCTTCTGCAGGGCGACGTCGTGAACCAGCTGATCATAGGCGCGCTGCAGGAAGGTCGAGTAGATCGCCACGACCGGTTTCATGCCGTCGCAGGCGAGGCCGGCGCCCAACGTCACGGCATGCTGTTCGGCGATGGCGACGTCGAAATAGCGGTCCGGAAAGCGCTTTGAGTAGGCCACGAGTCCCGAGCCTTCGCGCATCGCGGGTGTGATGCCGACGATACGCCGGTCGCGCTCGGCCATGTCGCACAGCCATTGGCCAAACACCTGCGAGTACGTCGGCGTGGCGGACTTTTCCTTGTGGATCTTGCCGCTGGCCGGATCGAACGGTCCCGGCCCGTGCCAGGTAATCGGATCAGCTTCCGCCGGTGCGTACCCTTTGCCCTTCTGGGTGACTACGTGCAGAAACTGCGGACCGGACAAGGTGCGGATATTGCGTAGCGCGCGCAGCAGCGCCTTCAGGTCATGCCCGTCGATCGGGCCGACATAGTTGAAGCCCATTTCCTCGAACAAGGTGCCCGGCAGCACCATGCCCTTCATGTGCTCTTCGGAGCGGCGCGCGAGTTTGCGCAGCGCCGGCATCTGCTGCAGGGCCTTCTTGCCCCCTTCGCGCAGCTGTGAGTACAGTCGCCCGGAGATCACACGCCCGAGATAGTTCGACAACGCGCCGACGTTCTCTGAGATCGACATGTCGTTGTCGTTGAGCACGACCAGCAGATTGATCGGCAGACTGCCGGCGTGATTGAGGGCCTCGAACGCCATGCCGGCGCTGAGCGCACCGTCGCCGATCACCGCGACGGCGCGTCGTGGATCCCCCTGCCGTTCAGCCGCGATCGCCATCCCCAGGGCGGCGCTGACCGACGTACTCGAGTGACCGACACCAAAACAGTCGTAGGGACTTTCGAGGCGTGACGGGAACGGCGCCAGGCCGTGCAGCTGCTTGATCGAGAACAGCCGCTCGCGCCGGCCCGTCAGGACCTTGTGCGGGTAGGCCTGGTGGCCGACGTCCCACACCAGTCGATCGTCCGGTGTATTGAACACATAATGCAGCGCGATCGTCAGCTCCACCGTCCCCAAGCCGGCCGCAAAGTGCCCGCCGCGCGTACTGACCGTTTGAATCAGGAATTGGCGCAGTTCATTGGCAAGGGCCGGCAGGTCGCGCTCGGGTAGAGCACGCAGGTCCGCCGGCGATTCGATGGCACCCAGCAGGGGGTACGGGGGGGCGGGTTCTGACATGTTGGGGCTTAAGTCTACACGCTCTGGTCAGTCGGCACCGCGCTGCAGCGCAGGAGCGATCGCGACGCAATGCTGCGACGCAATAGCCAGCGGCTACTCCGGCTGGAAATCTTCCACCACGACCGTGTCGCCGCGCGCGACGAGCTGCTGCACTTTCTGCTGCGCGGCTGTGAGTGCCGTCTGGCACTCGCGAGTCATGCGTACGCCCTGCTCGAAAGTTCGTAATGCCTCGTCGAGCGGCAGTTCACCGGATTCCAGGCGGGCGACGAGTTCCTCGAGCTGTGCTAGCGTCGCCTCAAACGGCGCCGCCTCCGCAGGCACAGGGGTATCGGATGTCATCAACTGACCCTAGCATCTTGCGCGAAAAAGGCGCTGCATTAGAATAAGTCTAAATTTCCATTTGTCACTGCTTTCGGAGGTTCCAGATGAAACTAGCGGGCACCAAAACCGAGAAGAACCTAAAGGACGCGTTCGCCGGCGAGTCGCAGGCCAACCGTCGTTACCTGTACTTCGCGGCTAAGGCCGACGTCGAAGGCTTCAATGACGTCTCGGCAGTGTTTCGCTCGACGGCCGAAGGTGAGACCGGACACGCGCATGGACACCTTGAATACCTGGAGCAGGTGGGTGACCCCGCCACGGGGCTGCCGATTGGCGAAACCAAGTTGAACCTGAAGGCGGCCATTGCCGGGGAGACGCACGAGTACTCGGACATGTACCCGGGCATGGCGAAGCAGGCGCGCGATGAGGGCTTTGCTGAGATCGCCGACTGGTTCGAGACGCTGGCCAAGGCCGAGCGTTCCCATGCGAACCGATTTCAGAAGGCGCTGGAGAGTCTGTAGGGGTTAAGGCGCCGATCCGGTGAGTTCGGCGACGGGTGGCGGGGGGCGCGAGGGCAGCCTCGAGGCCCCAATCCGCCATGCGCTCAATTGGCGCGAGGCGAGCTTCTACGATCAGGCCGCGCTCGACCAGGAGCTGCATCGTGTGTTCGACATCTGCCACGGATGTCGGCGCTGCTTCAGCCTGTGCCAGTCCTTTCCCACGCTGTTCGATGCGATCGATGAGTCGCCAACGCTGGAACTCGACGGTGTAGACAAGAAGGTCTACTGGAAAGTCGTCGAGCACTGCTATCTGTGCGACCTGTGCTACATGACCAAATGCCCCTACGTGCCACCGCACCCGTGGAACGTGGACTTTCCGCATCTGATGTTGCGTGCCAAGGCGGTGCGCGCAAAAAAGGGTGAATTGACCTGGCGGCAGAAAGCCCTCAGTGCCACCGATACGGTCGGCAGCATCGTCGGAATCCCGGTCATTGCGGAAATCGCCAACGCGGCCAATCGCAACCGGTTCGCACGCAAGCTGCTCGACCAGGCACTCGGCGTGGCACCGGATGCGCCGGTGCCGGACTATCATTCCAATCACGCGCGCAAGCGCCTGAAGCGTACTTTGCGCCGCGACCTGAGCGCGCAGCCGACGTCCGAAACGCGCGGCCAGGTGGTGCTGTTCACGACCTGCTACGGCAATCGCAACGAACCGGAGCTGGCGCAGGATCTGGCGGCGGTGTTCGAGCACAACGCGATTCCAGTGACGCTCGCGGCGAAAGAGCGCTGCTGCGGCATGCCGAAGCTGGAGCTCGGGGATCTGCAGAGCGTTGCCAGATACAAGGAAGAGAATGTCCCGCAGCTGCTGAAGCGGGTGGATGCCGGTTACGACATCGTCGCGCCGATTCCCTCGTGCGTGTTGATGTTCAAGCAGGAACTGCCCCTGATGTTCCCGGAGGATGCAGCGGTCCGGCGCATCGGTGAGCACATCTATGATCCGTTCGAATACCTGATGCTGCGGCACGCCGCCGGGCTGCTGAAGACCGAGTTCAAGACCTCGCTCGGTAAGATCAGCTACCACGTACCGTGTCATCTGCGGGTACAGAACATCGGTTTGAAGACGCGCGACGTGCTGCGCCTGGTGCCGGATACCACGGTGGAGCTGATCGAACGCTGCTCCGGTCACAATGGCACCTACGGCGTGAAGAGCGAGTATCGCGCCGCGTCGATGAAGATCGGCCGGGCAGTGATCTCCAAAGTGCAGAGCGCGCAGGCGAACTATTACTCGAGCGATTGTCCAATGGCGGGACATCAGATCGAGAGCGGACTGCAGCCGGCGCGTGAGCCGACGCATCCGCTCAAGCTGTTACGCATCGCTTACGGTATCTAATGCAAAAGCTCACAGCCTCCGACCTGTTATCGCTCGAGCAATACGCGCGCGAACGGCTAGCGCTGCGGGCGCGCATGATCGATCACCGCCGCCTGCGACAGCTGCGCATCGGCGAGCATTGCTCGTGGAGTTTCGAGGACCGCGACACCGTGCGCTATCAGGTGCAGGAGATGCTGCGCACCGAGCGCATCTTCGAGCAGGCCGGGATCGAAGCGGAGCTCGGGGCCTACAATCCGCTCATTCCCGACGGCCGCAATCTCAAGGCCACGCTGCTGATCGAATACGAGGATGCGGCGCAGCGCGCCAGGCGGTTGTCGGAGTTGCGCGGGTTCGAGCGCCACTGCTGGATGCGTGTCGCCGGGTTCGATCCGATCTATGCGATCGCCGATGAGGATCTGGAGCGCGAGAACGACACCAAGACCTCGGCGGTACATTTCCTGCGTTTCGAATTTACCGCGCAAATGCTCGAGAGCCTGCGCGACGGCGGCGGTTTTGCCGCCGGAGTCGATCATCCCTCCTACCGGCATAGCGTCGACCCGATTCCGCAGCGGCTGCGCGAGGCCCTGATGCGCGATTTCAGCTAGCGGCGCGCTCGTCGGCGTGCAGAAGTCAGCGAGCTGAACTGCATCTGGTAGGATGACCCGCCCATGGCAGAGTCATACACCGCATCCGACATCGAGGTCTTAAGTGGTCTGGACCCGGTGCGCCGTCGGCCGGGCATGTACACGGAGACCACGCGACCGAATCACCTCGCGCACGAGGTCATCGACAACAGCGTCGATGAGGCGATCGCCGGCTACTGCAAGTCGATCGCCGTCACGCTCTACAAGGATCAGTCGTTCGAGGTGGCTGACGATGGCCGCGGCATGCCGGTGGACATTCATCCGAAGGAGAAGGTCAGCGGCGTCGAACTGATCCTCACGCGGCTGCACGCCGGAGGCAAATTCACCGAAGGCTCGTACAAGTTCTCCGGCGGCCTGCATGGCGTCGGCGTCTCGGTGGTCAACGCGCTGTCCAAGCACCTGGAGTGCTGGGTCCGGCGCG
>DATMRM010000079.1:0-2473 GCA_035566155.1 Steroidobacteraceae bacterium
CAGATGGAGAGGCGTTTCATCGATCAGCGCCTTCGCGCCTGTGACGGCGGCGGGGAGCTGCGGACTGGCAGCGAGCGATGAACCTAGCGGAGTGCTGTGAGCCTCCGTCGAGGCGCTGATCGACCCGCGGTTAGTACCAGAGCTCACTCAGGAATGTTAGACACTCGCCGCGATCGACTCGCCGCGGGGTACGAGGCTGCGGATGATCCGCAGCTTCCAGCCCCGGGCTACTTACGTAAGTTCCCGCCGCAGCACGGAATCAGTTCGACTTAAGAGAAACTGAATTGAGCTCTTGCACTTCGAAATCCAAGTGCTGCGGCGGCTGGCACTCTTTGCCTATCCACAACGGTGGATATGAAGCTCAAGGAGTAGGCTATGTTTAATCCGAATCGATTCATGCTGGGATTGGCTGTGCTGGCCCTGCCGTCGGCGCTGTGGGCCGCAGACGCAGCCGCCGCTGTGTCCGCCCAAGATCCCCCCTCCGTGACGGTGCGATACTACGATCTCAAGCTGAACAGTTCGCAGGGGGTCACTGATCTATATCAGCGGATCCGTGGCGCTGCCAGCGAGGTTTGCCGGTCGTTTGAGGGCCGAGAGCCGCTCGAGCGGCAGGTGGCACGAAATGACTGCTTTACTCACGCCGTTGCGAACGCTGTGCGCGCGGTGCACAGCGACGCTTTAAGCGCCTACCATTGGCAGCAGATTCGTCAGCACCGAACTCATGAGAGCGACATGCCGACTAGCGTGGCGAGGCGTTGATCGATGATGGCTCACTCGTTGGATCTACGGAGCGATAGCCGCTGTCTTCGAGAATAAAGCCGCCGCTGCGCCGACGACTCGCGCGTCGTCGCAGCGGTGCGCGCGATGCTTTTCGAAGACTGCCGCTGGGCAGCCTTCGTGTGTTTGTCGCGGTTGCCGAACACCTGCAGTTCACGCGCGCTGCCGAAGCGCTGGGTGTCACGGTGAGCGCCGCAAGCATGCAGATTCAGGCGCTCGAGCAGTACCTCGGCGAGCCTTTATTTCGGCGGCACGGACGACTCGTTGAGTTGACCGAGCAGGGTGCGCGCTTGTTACCCAGAATCAGAGAAGGGTTGGGCGCGCTGCAAGATGCAATCGATGAGGCGCGGAGCATTCGAGGCCGCGGCCCTTTGCGCATTAGCATGCTCAGTTCGTTCCTGGTGCAGTGGCTGATGCCGCGGCTGCCAGCCTTCGAGGCGCTGCATCCCGGCATCGAGCTTCGCATCGAGACATCGGTCGGCCTGGTCGATTTTCGCGCGTCCGAAGTGCAGGCAGCGATCCGTCTGGGTGGCGGGAGCTGGCCGGGTCTCTACAGCGAAAAACTCATGGACGAATGGTTGGTGGCGGTCTGTCATCCGGCACTGCTGGCCAAGCTCGGACCGGTCAACGACCCCCCCGATCTGAAGCGTTATCGCTTGCTGCACAGCTCTACTGAGCCGTGGAGCAGCTGGCTGCTGGGAATGGCACCGGAGGGGGTAATCCCGCCGGTCATCAGCATCGATGACTCTGCCGCCATAGTACGGGCGGCCGAAGCCGGCGACGGCCTCGCGCTGGCGCGCTGGAGCCTCGTCGCCGACGATGTGCAACGTGGCAGGCTGGCCATCGCGAGTAAGAACGTCACGCCGAATGGGCGCGACTACTACTTCGTCTGCCCACCCAAACACTGTGGTCTGCCCAAGGTCGCGGCATTTCATAATTGGCTGCGTGCTGAAGCCGCGCGGCAGCCCGCACCGGGCGCGTGCTGAGGCTTTGAGTTGTCGGCACCACGCACCACGCCATCAATTGATTCGATGGTGGCCAGGGGTGGAATCGACAACCGACACGCGGATTTTCAATCCGCGTAATTCTGCGCCCAGCATCACCCACCGTCACCTAAAACCGCCGTTTAGCTGATCTCTGCCTTACGCTCGGTGCTCTTCAGTGCTCATAGGTGACGCTGGATTGGAAACCAAAGTGGGAACCGAAAACGGTGCGCCCGGTTCCGGGAACGCCAAATGGTCATTCAATTAGCATCGGCCCAGATCCCCGCTCCGACACAGTATCCGCAGGATCAATATTTTCTAGATACGGGCCATTTAAGGTCCTGAGTCCCATGATCCTGACACTTTGAGGGCGGCTCTCACGTGCAGCTCGACCGCATTCAGGACTGTCCAGCAGCCTTAGTCATTGTTAGGTTCGGGTTGCCGGCACCCATTACTGTCATCGAACGACCGGTGTTTTCCTCCAGCATCGGGGCATCGGTAACCAACAACGTCGTCCCCGGCACCAGCAGCGGGTACAGCAGCTTTGCAAAGTCCTGTGGCAGGCGCGTACGGCCGCCGACCACCGCTCCCAGTTGGTTGCCCGTGGAACCACCGTAACCCGGCATCGGTACCTCCATCCAGTTGCGCGCGGCGGCGCCCTTGAGCAGCACGCTCTCGCCGCTCCCCTGCCCAGTTTTAACGATGAATGCGTG
>DATMRM010000080.1:0-4546 GCA_035566155.1 Steroidobacteraceae bacterium
CTGAACATCAGAACTGTCGCCGAGTTCGACTTCCACCTCTTCGTCCAGCGCTGTGTCGCGCATGGCACTTTCGCCGATGAGCAGGGAGGCGCCATGGCTGCTGGCAAAGGTATCGATCTGCCCGGAAGGCAGCGGCAGCCCGAGATGATGTTGCGCATCGTTCCTGGTTCGCAGCTTCTTGCGTGCCGCGAAGAAGGCAGCGTCAATGTCTGCCACCAGATCTGCGGCGTAGTAGATCTCGACCGGTACGTCGCTTCGATCAAGCAGCCGCACCTGTTTCATCTGCCGACTCTGAATGCTGGTGGATTCAGGCACCCGATAGAGTTTGAGATCCGCAAGTTGCTCCTCTTCCACCAGGGCTGCCAGCGTACGGGCACTCTTTGCCGTGACGACTGTTTCAAACAATTCATCCGAGCCCGACGGGGCCTGAGGACGCGGGGCTGCCGATGCCTGCGCCAGCGCCCCCCGATCAGAGAACAAATCGCTGGTGGTCGTACCCATCGGCCAGCATTGAGCCAGGATCACTTCGGGTTCTAAGGGCGCATGATCGCTCAAGTCTTTTTCGCGATTGAGCTGGCCGGCGACAACCTGCACGTGCGTCGACGGAAAGCTGACGTCGTTACCGTTCGCGAGCGAGACCCAGGCACCAAGGTCCATGCTCCTGGAATCTGCGGCGAGCTCGGCCACGTACGTGGCAGTCCAGTCAAATCCGCGTGATAGATAGGACAGGGTGAGGGTTGCGCTGGTTGCCTTGGGATTTCGCACCAGCACCGACAGTGTGGGTGAGGCACTGAGATCGGTTCTTGCATCGAAACGGAAGGTCTCGGGCAATCCGGAACATCGCAGTGCCTCGACGCCTTCGGCCGATTGAAACACGACGCCGCCGTCGGCATCCGAACGTATCACGCCCGGGATGCGAGTGGATTGACCGGTCTTGGGATACGACCGCACCAGTACGATGTCGCGACCGAGTGTTTCTGCAATCAGTTGAGCGGGACTCAGCACGCGCGCGTCCTGGTTCTTCTCGATGACACCTCCGGGCAAACCGGAGATCAGGGCGGTCTCGGGTTCTATGCCGGTTGCCACGCCTTCGAATCGAATTCTGCTTTCCCCCGCAGGCAGATTGACGTTGCGGGTCTCGCTCACCAGCGCGAAGCCGAGCAGATTGCTCAGATCGAGCGATTCCTGAGGTTGCCGCGAATCGCGTGCGCCCTGCTGCGCCCGATAAATCGTCACGGAGCGCTCGAGCGGCGCTCCAGCGTTCACATCAGCAGCGTGACTGCATATCGGGAGGAGCCCGGGAACGCATAGCAGCGACACAAAGCGGATCCGGCGCATGGCTCGATCAGAAGCGCGACTCGAACGATGCGGTCACTTCCGACTTGCCGTTCGCCGGGACGCTAACGTTCCACTGCGCGACCCGGTCACTCAGTCGCGTACTCTTCTGGCTCTCCGAGGTGATCCGGGTGTCGCCGAACAGGCCATCCTGCAGCAGTGTCACTGTGACCGGCTGGGGCAGCGCATTGGTAAGCTCGTAGTGCATGTCGGATTCCCACTTGTAGGCGCCGAGCTGCCGGCGTTTGTCCACAGTCGCCTTCACCTTCACATCAAAAGCCTCTCCGGTCGCGAGCGACAGGGTCGAGCCCATCGGGGTGTGTTCGATCTTGTTCTCGCCGATGAACTGTGGCTCGCCGCGCCGATCGCGCAGATAGAAGCGCAGTGTGCCGGCTGGCAGCTGATCGCCCAGACCGGCGTGCGCGCTGGTCGAAAATCGGTAGGTGGACTGCGCACTTTCGGGCATCGCGCTGGTGCCCAGCCAGTGGTTGCGATATTCGTAGCCGTGCTCTGCCGGGATCCCGTGCACGTCGAGGAAGCTCACCTGTTTGGTCTGCAGATTGGCGAGCGTAGTGCGCTCACTAAGCGGATATAGGTAGTAGTCGCCGAGACGTTCGCGAGTACCGCTTTCGGTACCGGGCTGTTGCAGGGTCGCGCGCCCCGGTCGCTTCAAATAGACAGTGCTGCCCGCTGCGGTGCTGCTCGACGGTGAGCCGGCCACCAGCAAAGTTTTCGCATCATCGAAAGTGGTGCCGCTGGAATTGGTCAGGGTCACCCAACCCTGAACATCAATCTTCGAGTCCGCCTCATTGAACAGCGCGACGTAGTCGGCGCGCCAGCCCAAGCCGGGTGTCAGGTAGCTGAGCGTGACGGGCTCCGACCCGCTGCGGGCGCCGGCGACGCTGATCGAGAGCGTCGGCTTGGCACGCAGGTTATCCGGCACCTTGTCGAAGATGACGCGAACCGGCAGACCGTCGTCGCGCAGCACCTCAATGCGCTCACCGATCTTCAGTACCACCCCACCATTGGTCGCCAGCACCTGCGCTTTCTCGCGGGTCTCGACCCCGGTGGCAGGGTTGACTCGCACCAGAGTGATCTCCTGGCCGATGGCCTTCTCCATCAGCTTTCCTGGCGTCAGCAGATCGAAATCGAAGTTCTGTTCGATGATCGTGAGGTCATTGGCGGCGAGCGAGACCGTCTCCGGGCGGATCCTTGCCGAAACATTCTGGAATTCCACCCGCTGGCGTCCGCCGGTGAGATTGATGGTGCGGTGGTCCTGCACCAGCGCCAGATCGTCGTTGTAGATCGTCACCGATACGTCATGATCGGCGGCCGAGGCGAGGTCCAAGACAAGACCCGCCGCGATCGCAAGTCCCATGGCCATTCGACGCATGACACACCTCTCTATGCGCGGCACGCTTCAACCTGCCGCTTGATTTGTAGTCAGTCAGCCCGTCTGCCACAGCAGTCGCAGCAGCCGCGATCCGGGCCGTGTGGTCGTGAAATCGCACGGGCCCGCATCCGCATCGGGCAGGATCGTATCGTGAAGCGCGAGCGGGACAATCGCTTCGCCCTGCGCAAAGGCCAGCCCCTGGTCCAGGCAGAAGAACGCCTGCAATGCGCTGTCCGCTGCTGCAAACGAACGAAAACTATCGCAGCGCTCGATCGTGACGGAGCGAATGACCCCCGGCTCGCGCACCATCAGGCTCAAGTCCATGCTCGTACCGTTGATGAGCTGACAGCCGGTCGTCGCACTGCCGGCAAACAATGCGCTGGCACCGCATTCCGAGAGTTGCACCGGAGATTGCCCGGAGACAGTCAGGCGAAAGCCTGCGCCATCGACCAGGGTGACCGATCGGCGGTAGCCGGGGTAGGCCGAGAACGGGCTGCTCGCTGCAATGGTGGCGAGGCTCAGGCGCCATTGAAATTCGTCGGACAACGGCGGTTCGCGCGCAATCTCACGCGTCGTGCCGGCGCCGTTCTTCCACGGCATCGACACATAGTCGTCGTAGCGCAAATGCTGAAAGTCAGGATTCACGTCTGCAGTCTGGAAGGATCGAATTTCAGCAGCTCCGCGACCAGTAGTCGTAGCATCGACTTGAGCGGTTGCGCGGTCCATGGGTCGTACTGGTTGCCCGATTCATCCATATAAGCGCATTGCGCCAGTTCTATCTGTAACGCATGGACGCGATTCGCGGGGTTGCCGTAAGTGCGGGTGATATAGCCGCCCTTGAAGCGACCGTTGAGCACATGCGTAAAGCGATCCTGCCCCTGCAGCACCGCCATCAGATGCTCTGAGAGCGCCGGTGCGCACGACCGGCCGTCATGGGTACCGAGGTTGATGTCCGGCAATCGTCCGCTGAACAGGCGAGGTAGTTGGCTGCGAATGGAGTGGGCATCCAGAAGCAGCGCATAGCCAAACTGCGCGCGCGTGGCATCGATGAGTTCGCGCAGCATCGCGTGGTACGGCACCCAGTAGCGCTCGCGGCGCCGGCTGATCTCCTCTGCGCCGGGAGGCGCCGCGGGATAGAGCGCTTCGCCTGCAAAGGTGGACGTTGGACACAGGCCCGAGGTCGTCTGCCCGGGATAGAGCGAGTGATCATCCGGTGGCCGATTGACGTCGATCGCATAGCGCGAGACTCGCGCCTGTAGCCAGGACGTGCCCGACTGTCGGGCGAAGTCGTAGAGCTGATCCACGTGCCAGTCCGTGTCCAGGAGGCTTGCGGCGATTGGCGTCAGTTGGTCCGCGACGTCCGGCGGCAGCAGCGTACCGACGTGTGGCAGGCTCACGATCAGTGGCACGCGGCCCAGACTAAGCTCTGCGATGGCTGCCGCTTCAGGACTCAAGGCCGATCTCCGGAACGAACGCACGAAATGCTCCGCTGGTCACGAGCGCTTTGGCCTTGGCAATGTCGGGTGCAAAGAATCGATCGGCACGGTATCGCCTGACCTGCGTGCGAAGCAGCGTGACCACGTTCTCCAGACTGACGGAACTTTTCAATGGACGGTGGAATTCGAGGCCCTGCACGGCCGCCAGCAGTTCGACTGCGATGATGGCCGCGGCATTGTCCACCATCCGACCCACGCGCCGCGCGGCGTGCGTGGCCATCGATACGTGGTCTTCCTGATTCGCGGACGTCGGAATGCTGTCCACGCTGCAGGGATGGGCGAGGGCCTTGTTCTCAGCGACCAGCGCTGCGGCGGTGACCTG
>DATMRM010000081.1:0-5250 GCA_035566155.1 Steroidobacteraceae bacterium
AACGCCAACTGGCAGCTCAGCGACCGTCCGGACGGCGATGGCTTGCCGCTCATTCGCGGTCTATCGATGCCGCAGGCGCGCGCCACCCTGCACGACGCGCGTCGACACCTGAGCTTCGAGGGCAGCGTCTCGGTGCAGAATCTCACCGATCGCTCCGGCGCGCCCTGGCTGCAAATCCTCGGGAAGGGTCAGCTCAATGAGGCCGCGGTCGAATTTCAAACCATCAGCGACCCGCTCGCGAGCGCGAGCCGGCGGCAGCCCTACCATTTCTCGTTCGCCGAGCGTTCGCCCAGCTCGCAACTGAGCGGACGCGGCGCGTTGGCACATGCGTTTGATTTCGATCATCTGGAGACCCGCTTCGAAGCGAGCGGTGACAACCTGCACGATCTTTACGCGCTCGCGGGTGTCAGCCTCATCAATACCGGTACCTATCGCCTGTCAGGCACAATGCAGCGACGCGACGCGCTGACGGACTTTCGAGATCTGAATGCGACCTCCGGCGGCAGTGACCTGCGCGGCAGTGTCTCGGTGGACGCCTCGGACGAGCGTCCCAAGCTCAGCGCCGACCTGCACTCCAATGTGCTGCGCCTGGTCGATTTGGGCGAAGGCGCGGCGCGTCATGAATCCGTCTCGCAGCACCCCTCGGCTCTGTTGCTGTCCGATGCCGCGCTGAAGCCCGATGTCGTGCGTCACGGCGAGGCCATCGTTCGATTTCAGTTGCAGCGCCTGGAGGCAACTCGTCTGTCACTGCAGCAGATCGCCGGCACACTGAGCATTGATCACGGCATTCTGACGCTCTCCCCGTTGAACGCGCAGCTGCTGGATGGCCATTTGAGCGGACGCTGGCAGCTCAATGCCACCGGCGACACTGCGCTCGACACGCTGGATCTTCACTTCAGCCGGCTGCAGATCGGACAGCTCGATCACCCGGCCCGGGGAGCTCCGCGCTACGAGGCGCTGCTGAACGCCCAGCTCAACCTCGCCGCCCACGGCAGTTCACTGCATCAGATCGGCGCCAGCGCCAACGGCCACATTGCCACTCAGCTGCTGAGCGGGACGCTGCGCGAGTCGCTGGCTGAGTTGAGTGGCGTAGACCTCAGGGGATTGGGGCTGGCGCTGACCCGAAGCCAGCAGCAGACGACGATCCGGTGCGGCGCAGCGCACTTCGAAGCGCATGATGGAACGTTGACGACCGATGATCTGTTGATTGATACCGACGAGGTACGCATCAGCGGGCAAGGCACGGTGCAACTGGACTCCGAAGCGCTGCACCTTGAACTTCGCGGCCATCCGAAGCAGCCGCGGCTGTTGCGCCTCAAGGCACCGGTGCAGATCAGTGGCACGCTGTTGCACCCGCACGTCGGCTTGGAGCAACCGAAGTCGCTGCAGCTGATCGATCGCGGCTCAGACCGAGTCGTAGACTGCCAAGCGCTGCTGGCGCCCTGATCAGACGACTTTCACCATCCGCTTGCCGCGATTGTCTCCTGCCAGCAACCCAATCAGCGCCGCAGGCAGCTTCTCCAGTCCCTCCATCACATCTTCGTGCACTTTGAGCTGGCCGCTATCCACCCAGCCCTTGAGCTCTCTCAACGCCTGCTCGCGCTTCGGATAGAAGTCCGAGACCAGAAATCCGCGCATCGTCAGCCGTTTGGTCACGATCAGTCCCGGCACGCCGCGCGGACCGTGGGGTGACGCACTGTCGTACTGCGACACCGCGCCACAACAAGCGATGCGCCCGTGCAGTTTCATGTTGGACAGGCACGCTCCCAGCACATCGCCGCCGACGTTGTCGAAATACACATCGATGCCATCCGGACAGGCCGCTCGCAGCGCTCGCTGCGTATCGCCGGCTTTGTAGTCCACGGCAGCATCGAATCGCAGCTCCTCGGTCAGCCATTGGCTCTTGGCACTACCGCCGGCGATACCCACGGTCCGACAGCCTTTGATCCTGGCAATCTGACCGACGATCTCCCCGACCGCCCCTGCGGCCGCCGAGACGGCGACCGTTTCGCCCGACTGCGGTTGGCCGCACTCGAGCAGACCAAAATACGCCGTCAGGCCGGCGACGCCGTAGACACTGAGCAGGTGTGTCAGCGGCTCGATTCGCGCGATCTTCGTGAGCTGTCGTGCCGGCAACGTGACAAACTCCTGCCAGCCGGTGTCGGCGAACACCAGATCGCCCGGCGAGAGATTTCCCGCGCGGCTCTCGGTGACTTCCGCTAGCGCACCACCGGCCATCACCTGACCGGCGGTCAAGGCCGAACGATAGGTCGCTCCCTGCATCCAGGCGCGATTCGCGGCATCGAGCGAGACATAGCGCGTGCGAAGCAACACCTCACCATCGGCTGGGACCGGCCGCGGTGCTTCGTGCAGCCGAAAGTGTTCAGGTCCGAGTTTGCCCTGAGGCAATTGTTCGATCAGGATCTGGCGGTTGGATAGCGGCATGTTGAATTCCGTCCTTCAGTAGACCATAGCGCATTAGGCTCTGCGCGGCGGCAATGATGCATTCCTCGTTCGATCGCGGCGTCCAGCCCAGCACGCGGCGCGCTTTCTCGTTGGTGGCATTCTTTATTTTGCCCAGTTCCGGCGCGATCTGCCTGACCAGGGGCACCGCGAGTGCCGCCAGACGCAGCAGCCAGCTCGGCATTTGTCGCCTCGGCACGCGCGCTGCCGCCGCTCCCAGCTGCGTGCGCAACACCTGTGCGACTTGCAGCACTGACATGAAATTGCCAGCCACCGCGAGGAAGCGCTCACCTCGAGCGGCCGGGTGCGTCATCGCCCGCAGGTGCAGATCCGCAACGTCGCGCACGTCCACCAGCCCGAAGTAGAGCTTCGGGGCCGCCGGCAGGCCACCCTCCAGCATCCGTTTCAGGATGAGCACGGAGGTCGAGTAGTGCGAACCCAGCACCGGTCCGAACACCATCACCGGATTGACGACCGACAGTTCGAGACTTCCGCCTTCACGCGCGATGAAATCCCACGCCGCGCGTTCCGCCAGCGCCTTGGACTTGGTATAGGGTGCCAGGCCTGCGCCGTCGAGATTGCTCCAGACCGTTTCGTCGAACGGTGCCGAGCGCGCAGGGTGTCCGTAACCAATGGCGGCGAACGAGGAGGTCATCACCACGCGCTTGACCCCGGCATCGCGCGCTGCGCGCAGCACCCGCAGGGTCCCGTCGCGCGCAGGAACGATCAGATCATTCTCATCTTTGATCGCGCTTGCTGGCAGCGGTGACGCAACGTGCAACACGTACTCACAGCCCAGGGTCGCCTCTGCCCAGCCCGCGTCTCCGCTCAGATCGGCTGCGTAGAACTGCAGGCGCTCGCCCGCATCCGCACCGGCCTGACGCAAGGTGGCCCGCACCTCGCCTTCGCGGCTTAGATTGCGCACCGTGGTGCGCACCGGGTGGCCTGACGCGAGCAACTGCAGAAGGCAGTAGCCACCAATGAAGCCCGAGCCGCCAGTCACCAGAACGGTGCTCATAGGTCCCCTGTGCTTTCTACGGGCGTCATTTTGACAGCACCTGAATGGGATGAGTCCACTCCGGATTATGTCGGATTCGTGACAGCGCGGCTGTGACTGCCTGCGCTTCGTTGGACAAGCCTTCCCCGCGCCGGCCGACACTCGTGTAAGGTCTGAACCAATGAACTCTATCTCGGGTAGCGCAATCGCCGGCATCAACAGCGGCCTCGCCAATCTGGCGACGGACGCGCAGGTTGTTGCCCAATCGGTTTCACCACAGCAGGACGCCCTGTCTCTGGTCAACGCTATCGTCGATTCCCTCGATGCGCGTCTGGCGGTTGAAGCCAACGCCAACGTGCTCTCGACCGCCAATCAGACGATCGGCAGTCTCATCGACACGTTCGCTTGAGCGCCTCTGACGCACCTGCTGACGTTGGGATTTGACCGCAATACTCAGGCTCTTCTGAGGCCATAACGGCGCCCCGAAGCGCTGTGGAAATGCCAGCCCGTAGTGCCTACCGCCGCGGTCGGTGGCAACGCCAACTCCCGATAGCGTTGTACCCTGTCGCGTGTCATCGTGCCGTCAACGCAATCCGGAGCTCATCTCGTGTATCGGCCGTGCGGTCTGTGGGTGGTACTGCTGGCAGGATTGAGCGGCCCTGCCCTGTCTAATCCGACGGCTCAGCCCGCGCAGTGGGGTGACTTTGAGTCCGTCCGTTTGCATGCCTCACAGCCAGGATCTGCCGCGGTGGACAGCTACCTGCAGTCCTCACGCGCCAACGGCGACTTTGAGGTGGATATCGACATCGCCGATATCGCCAAGCCCCAGCACGGAACCATCATGATGGTGGCCGGACGCGTCATGCTCAGCAAAGGGCTGAACCTGACGCCGGGATCGGAGCTCAGCGCTTTGGACCAGCCACTTCTCATGTACGCGGTCCTGAGTTCGACCCTGAGTCGTGTGTTACCCGAAGGTCCCGATGCCACCGTCTCGCGACAGAAGATCTCGCACGTCGACACATCGATCGGCATTGCCTATGCGAGTGCCAACGCGCACGGCTACATCCCACCCCCCTGGTCGGTCGAAGGGTCATTGCGTCCCGCAGGCAATCGCTCCTTCGAGTTTGATCTGTTGCTCAAATGGTCTGCCGCCGCCAGCCGACCGCCCGTGGTGCTGAATCTCAAGGGAACTCTTCAGCGTCAGAGCGACTTCCGTCTCGATGACGGCCTGGAGGTGGACGGCTTCCGTGTCTTCAGTCTGGACTACCATTCTGGCTATAGCGCCAAGGCGATGACCGACCCTCCGAGGACGATCGGCGACATTCGGCGGCAGCTCACAACCCCACCGAAGTCGCCGACGCCCGACAAGAAGTAGCGCACGCTACACCTTGCGCTCCTTCCAGCGCCCGCCACGAAATAGGATCGCGCTCCAGACCGTCAGTATCGTGAAGGACACCGGCACCGCGATAAATACACCGAGTGCCCCCAACCCTAGGGGTTGCGCCAGCAGCCACGCGATCGGAACCTGCCCCAGCCACAGACAGAAAAAGTTCAGCCGCGTCGGTGTCCAGGTATCCCCCGCTCCATTGAATGCCGCCTCGAGACACATCCCGGCCGCGTACAGTGGAAAGGCTAGACTGACGACCCACAAGGCCTGCGTGCCGTAACGACCAACGTCCGGTTCGGGCGCAAACAGGCCGATCAGTGAATGCGACAGCACAATGAAGATCAGTCCCACGATTCCCAGGAAGATCACGTTGTAGCGCACAGTCAGCCGCACGGACGCCTCC
>DATMRM010000082.1:0-6368 GCA_035566155.1 Steroidobacteraceae bacterium
CGGGCTATGGCCCGGAGTGCTGGGGACTCACGGCCAGTGACGATCCCACCGGCTACATGGCGCACGCGCCGGACAATGACAACGGTACGCTCTCGCCCACCGCCGCGCTGGCAAGCTTTCCCTATGTGCCTCAGGAAGCGATGCAGACGCTGCGACACTTTCTGAGTGTCTACGGCGACAGGCTCTGGCGACGCTACGGCTTCATCGATGCCTTCTGTGAATCGCGCGACTGGTACGCCGATACGTTTCTGGCCATCGACCAGGGACCGATCGTGATCATGATCGAAAATTACCGCAGCGGTCTGCTGTGGAAGCTCTTCATGAACGTGCCGGAAGTGCAGCTCGGACTGCGTCGCCTCGGCTTCGTCAGCCCCCACCTGACTTAGCGCCTGACGCATGAGCGCGTTCGAACAATGGATCGATCAACAGTACACTCACTGCGCGCAGGCCATGTTGCGCAGCGTCTCCGCGGTCCATCTGCTCAAGCGCCGGCCCGGCTTCGGCCAGAGCATCCGCGCGGCGAAAGGTTCGGTCATTGCCTCCCCTGTGCTCGGCGCGTACGACCCGGATCCGGATTATTTCTTTCACTGGTTCCGTGACTCCGCGATCGTGATCGATGCCCTGCGGCTGTTGTACCAGGACCGCAGCATCGGGCCGGAAGCCCTCACGCATTTCGCCGATTTCGTGCAGTTCAGTCTGGATCTGCAGCAGCTCGACGGCCGCGCGCTGGTCTCCTCCGGCGCCTGGCGGACCGGCGTGCACCCCGACTTCGAAAAATTCGTCCGCCCCGATGCCGAGCTGGCGCAGGTGCAAGCTGACACCGTGGTTGGCGAGACCCGTGTCAACCCCGATGGTTCGCTCGACATATCCAGGTGGGGCCGGCCCCAGAACGACGGACCACCGCTGCGGGCGCTGAGCGTGTTGCGCTGGCTGCGCACGGCACCCCTGAGCGCACCGACCCGAGAGCGTGCCGCAACCTTGCTGCGTGCCGACCTGGCGTACACCGCCCGTCACTGGACCGATGCCTGCTACGACATCTGGGAAGAGGAGCAAGGTCTGCACTACTACACGCTGTGTGTGTCGCGACGCGCGCTCGATGAAGGCGCTAGCTGGCTGCAGGACAGCGGCGACCCCGCCGGCGCGCAGGCGCTGCGCGCGCGCCTTCCTGCGATGCGCACCCGGCTCGATCAGTTCTGGTCGCCCGCGCTGGGCTTCTATCGTTCGCGCGATCTGGCCGCAGGGGCAGCCTCCACCAAGGAACTCGACATCGCGGTCATTCTGGCCGCGATTCATGCTCCCAGCAGCGAGCCCGCACATTCCGTGCATGACCCGAAAATGCACCTGACCCTGCGCGCGCTCGAGCAACTCTTCAGCGCCGACTATCCGATCAATCATGCGCTGCCGCTCGGGCGGGGAGCTGCGATGGGACGCTATGCCGGTGATGTCTATTACTCCGGCGGCGCCTATTATTTTTCGACACTGGGAGCGGCCGAGTTTTGCTTTCGTGCGGCCGCCAGTGGGCAGCCGGCGAGCAGCTGGATGGCGCGCGGGGATGCATACCTGGCGACCGTGCAAGCCTATACACCTGCCGATGGTGAGCTGTCGGAGCAGTTCGACAAGAGAACGGGGGCGCAAAGCTCGGCCCGGCAACTCGCGTGGAGCTATGCTGCGTTCATCTCTTGTGTCGGGGCGCGCCGTGCTGTCATAGGTTAACTTACATTAACTATGACTTGTAATACATTGTAATAACAGTAGATATGCTCGCCTCCTTAGACTAACGCACGATGACGGATCCCTTAGAACAACCCAGCACCAGCGCCTCGCCTGAGCTTGAGGAGGCGGCGCATTCGGGGCTGCTCTCACAGCTTGGGCTGATGCGCCGGGCACTGATGTCCTCGCGCGTCGGCAAGGGCATCGTGCTGCTCTGGTTGCTGATCTTCATTGTCGTTGCCGGCACCACCTACGGACAGATCCGGCTCAACGCCTGGAATAAACCGTTCTACGATGCCCTCTCGCGACGCGACTTCATGGACTTCATTTCCCAGCTCGGCGTGTTCCTCATCATCGCGGGCAGCCTGCTGATCTTCAACGTGATCCAGCGCTGGCTCGCCGAAACCCTCAAATACAAGATGCGCGAGGGTATCGTCGGCGATCTCATTCGCGACTGGATGCAGCCGCGACGCGCGTTCTGGCTCGCCAACGCCGGCCCGATCGGTGCCAATCCCGATCAGCGCATGCATGAGGATGCGCGCCACCTGTGCGAACTGTCGTCCGACCTGGGCGTGGGATTGCTGCAGGCGCTGATCCTGCTGGCCGCCTTTTCCGGCATCCTGTGGAATCTGTCACGCGACTTCAGGATCCACATCGGCGAGCGCTTCTACGCGATCCCGGGATTCATGCTGTGGGCCGCGATCCTGTACGCGCTGATCGGCTCGCTCTTGAGCTACTGGGTCGGACACACGCTCATCTCGCGCAATGAAGAGCGCTATGCGCGCGAAGCGGACCTGCGCTTCTCGCTGGTACGCGTCAACGAACATGTCGACGGCATCTCCCTGGCAGCGGGCGAAGCGGATGAAACCCGCCGCGTCGAACTGCATCTGAAGGCCGTGCTGGCAGCCACCGCCCGCCTGGTGGCGGGACTGACCAATCTCACCTGGGTCACCTCCGGATTCGGCTGGGTCACACTGGTGGCCCCGACGCTGGTCGCCGCCCCGCTCTACTTCACCGGCAAGCTCTCCTTCGGCGGCCTGATGATGGCTGCGGCCGCTTTCACGCAGGCCCAGTCGCAGTTGCGCTGGTTCGTAGATAATTTCAGCACCATCGCCGACTGGCGCGCGGCGCTGCTGCGCGTCGCCACGTTCCGCCGTGCACTCAACGCCACCGAGATGGTGCGCCACGTCGCCAGCACCATCACCTACGCGCAAGGGCCAGCGGGCGTACTGACGATCGACAACGTCGAGGTGGTCTCCGAAACCGGCTGCGACCGCATCCGCGAGCGCCAGATCGAAATCCGCGCTGGCGAGCGGCTGCTGATTGCCGGTGAGCTCGGCACCAACAAGACGCTGCTGTTCCGCGCGCTGGCGGGGCTGTGGCCGTGGGGTACGGGACGGGTGCTGCGTCCCACCGGAGAGACGATTTACTACTTCCCGCGCGGGACGCCTTATCTGCCGCGCGGCACGCTGCGCGAGATCCTGGCATACCCGACGAAAGTGGAGGCGTTTGCGGCCGATGGATTCCAGCGGGCGCTCGAACGCATGGGATTGCAGCGGCTGGAGCCGTCGCTGGACGAGACGCGCCGCTGGGACCGGGAACTCAGTCCCGATGAGCAGCTGGCCCTCGCCTTTGCGCGAGTGATGCTGCAGGCCCCTGCCTGGCTGCTGATCGATGGCGCGCTCAGCGCGCTCGACGGCGACACGCTGGAGCGTGTATTCGACGTGTTCACCCGCGAGCTTCGGTCCACCAGCATCATCAATATCGTCAGCGGTAGCGGCCTGACACGCGGGCCGCTGTTCACACGGGTGGTTCATCTGATCAAGGCGCCGCCGGGCTACGTCGCCGGAGCGACCCCATGATTCGCGGGAAATTCAGCCTCGCGGTAGGGCTGTGGGTGCTGCTGCTCATGGCGTCGCGCGCCTGGGCCGCGCCACAGAACCTCGAGCTGCACCTGCCGGCCTCTGCCTCCGATCCGAAGATGCCCGAGATCATGAAGGATCTCGCTGATCGCATGCTGCCGGTGTACGAAGAGCCCGATCATCAGCGCTATCTGGCGACGCTCTCGGCGCTGCAGCTGGTGGACGGCAACTATCAGGCGGCGATGGCCACACGCCAGGAGCTGCGCGGGCTGCGCAAAGGCGCCGATCCCACCTACCCGCTCGATCGCTCGGTCGCCTATGACATCTACGCGCGCGCCCGCAACATCCAGGCGCACGACAAGCGAGCATTCGATCAGGCCTTCATTCAGTCGTATCGCGATCTGGTGCCGCCGCTGAACGACAAGGACGCCTACGCGATCATCTCGCAGCTCGAGATCCCGCCCGCCGTCTATCAGAACGCGCTGCAGAAACTGATGATGCGCTACCGGGACAAAAAAGCCGTGGATCTGTCCGAGGCCGTGGAGCTGATCTGGGCCTACATCTCCTACGAGGCCTATCGCGGCATCGGCCCGCTGATCGGCAAGCTTGCCGCCGAGGACGACGCGCGACGCTACATCGTCGAGCCCAACCTGCACATCAAGACGCCGGACGGCGCCATGCTCTCGGCTACCCTGGTGCGCCCGCGCTCGGTGAGCAAACCGCTGCCGACGCTGCTGGAATTCACGATCTACGTCTACCCGGTGAATGATGCCAAGGAATGCGCCGCGCACGGCTACGTCGGCATCGTCGCCTACGCGCGCGGCAAGCGTGCCAGCCACGACCCGGTCGAGCCGTTCGCGCACGATGGCGATGACGCCCGATCGGTCATTCAGTGGATCACGAAGCAGTCCTGGAGTGACGGTCGCGTCGGCATGTACGGCACGGCGTACAGCGGCTATGCCGCCTGGGCCGCCGCGAAGGAGCCACCCGAGGCGCTGAAGAGCATCGTCGCCTCCACGCCGACCGCACCGGGTATCGACGCACCGAAGGAAGGCGGCATCTACCACAACGCCGCCTATCGCTGGGTACGGTACGTCACCGACACCAAAGGCCTGGACACCGCCATCTACAATGACGATGGGCATTGGCGCGCGCTCGATGAGCAGTGGTACCGTCAAGGCGAATCCTACTGGGACCTGATGCACGTCTATCACCGCAATCAGGCGGATTTTCGTCGCTGGATCGGCCACCCGAGCTACGATGGCTTCTGGCAGAAAATGATCCCCTATCGGGATGATTTCGGCCGCATCAACTTCCCCGTCCTGACCACTTCCGGTTACTACGATGGCGCTGAGGCCGGCGCGCTCTACTATTTCAACGAGCACTACCGCTACAACCCCAAGGCCGACCAGACCCTGCTGATCGGTCCCTACGATCACGGCGTGGTTCAGCGCGGTCCGTCGTTCGAGCTCTATGGCTATCAGCGCGATGCCACGGCGCTCATCAACCTGCATGAGCTGCGCTACGACTGGTTCAACTACGTTCTGTTCGGTGCCCCCAGACCTGCAGTGCTGCAGGATCGCGTGAACTTTGAGGTCATGGGCGCCAATGAATGGCAGCATGCCGCGTCGCTCGACGCGATGGGCAATGGCTCGCTCAAACTGTTCCTCAACCCGGGCCAGGGCGCGGGCACGCGCAGCACACTCGCCAGCGCAGCGCTGGCCGCACAGGCGGCCGGTGATGACAGCTTCACCGCCCAGAGCGTCGATCTGGCCGATCGCAGCGATGCCGGCTACCAGCCGCCGTTTGCGATCGCCGGCAGCACCGACCTGCCCGCGCACGACGCCATCGTGTTCAAGAGCGAGCCGATGTCGAAGCCGACGCAGATCAGCGGCGCGTTGTCCGGGCAGTTCGACTTGGTGCCCAACAAACAGGACCTCGACATCAAACTGGCCCTCTACGAGCAGCTCGCGAGCGGTGAATACATCGCGCTGTTTGATCCGCCCTACGCGTTTCGCGCCAGTTACGCCGCCGACCGCGTACACCGCCACCTGCTGAAGGCCGGCGAGCGGCAGACGCTTGGCTTTCACGCCGAGCGCGTCACCAGCCGCCAACTGGCCGCTGGCAGCCGCCTGGTGCTGGTGCTCGGCATCAACAAACGCCCCGATGAGCAAGTCAACTACGGCACGGACGCAGATGTCAGCGATGGAACGCTCGATGACGCTAAGATTCCAGTGAAGATTCGATGGTACAGCTCAAGCTTCATCGAAATCCCCACCCGACAATAAGGTCCCTCATCATGCCATTGCCCGCGCGCCTCTTCCGCCTCACCCTAGCGCTGTGCCTGTGTCTCGGACCGATGACGCTCGCCGGCGCCGCGGCCGACTCGCATGAGCGCGTCGAAGGACAGGAGGTGTTGCGAGCCACGCTCGACAACGGCCTGAAGGTCATCCTGGTGCGCAATACGCTCGCCCCCGTGGCCGCCACCTCGGTCAACTATCTGGTCGGCGGCGACGAGACCCCTCCCGGCTTCCCGGGCACCGCCCACGCCCAGGAGCACATGATGTTCCGCGGCAGCCCCGACCTCTCCGCCGATCAGCTCGCCAACATCGGAGCGGAGATGGGAGGCAACTTCAATGCCAATACGCGCGAGAGCCTCACGCAGTACCTGTATACCGTGCCGGCGGAAGACGTGGACGTCGCACTGCATATCGAAGCACTGCGCATGCGGGACGCGCTCGACAGCGAGCACGACTGGTCGCAGGAGCGCGGCGCGATCGAACAGGAGGTCGCGCA
>DATMRM010000083.1:0-3203 GCA_035566155.1 Steroidobacteraceae bacterium
GCGCCGGCCTTAGCGGGCGTCCGCGCGGGCTTCAGCAACCGTGGGCTTTCGATGACGCTCCTGCCAGCGTTGCAGGATGACGAAGAAAGAGGGTACGAACAGGACCGCCAGGCAGGTCGAGGCGAGCATGCCGCTGAACACCGCGATACCGATGGAGGCACGTGCGGCGGCCCCGGCTCCCTTGGCCAGTACCAGCGGCACTACGCCGAGGATGAAGGCAAAGGAGGTCATGACGATCGGCCGGAAGCGCTTGCGCGCCGCCTCGACGGCGGCGTCGTGGATGCTCTGACCGGCGTCGCGCAGCTCACGCGCCACCTCCACGATCAGAATCGCGTTCTTCGCCGACAGGGCGATTAGGAGCACGAGCCCGATCTGCGTGTAGAGATTGTTGGCGATGCCGATCGCCAGCAGTGCACCGGCGGTGCCGAGCAGCGCCAGCGGCACGCCGAGGATCACGGCCGCCGGGGTCACCCAGCTGCCGTACTGGCCGGCGAGCACCAGGTATACCAGCAGCAGCGCGAGACCGAAGATGAGGTACGCGGAACGGCCGGCCAGCTTTTCCTGATACGACATGGCGGTCCACTCGCTGCTGGTGCCCGGCGGCAGCGTGCGCGACGCCAGCTGCTCCATGGTCTGGAGCGACTGGCCGGAACTGAACCCGGTTGCGGTCATGCCAATGATGCTGCTGGAGGGGTAGAGGTTGTACATGCTGATGAGCGCCGGTCCCTGGGTGTACTCCACGTCCGCGAGTGTGCCGATCGGCACCATGTCGCCGCTGGAGCTGCGCACGTAGTAGCGGCGCAGGTCCTGGGGCGTGAGACGGAACTCGCTGTCCGCCTGCACGAACACCGGGAACACACGCCCGAACTTCTGGATCTGGTTGGCGTAGGTCGAACCCAGATAACTCTGCAGCGTATCGAAGATGCTGCCGATGGGGACGTTGAGCGACTGCGCCGTGGAGCGGTTGATCTCGGCGCTGATCTGCGGCACGTCGGCGCGAAAGGTCGTCATGACGCGCTCGAGTCCGCTTTGCGTATTGCTCTCGCTCACCAGCAGATCCGAGATGCGCTGCAGCTTGCGGTAGTCGAACGTGCCGTCGGTGAGCTCGACCTGCATCTGAAAGCCCCCCGACATGCCAATGCCCTGGATGGGCGGGGGCGGCACCACCTGCACGCGCGCGGCTTCCAGCTGGGCGAGGTCGCGCGCGAGCTTCTGATACAGGGACTTGAGGTCCTGCCCCTTGTGCTTGTAGCGCACGTCCCAGTCGGCGAGGGTGAGATAGATGACGCCGGCGTTGGCGAGCGAGGCGTTGCCATCGAGCGCGGAGATGCCGCCGATGGTGATGGCGTGCTCCACGCCCGGGGTCTTGAGCGCGATGGCGCTGATCTGCTCGAGCACCCGCTGGGTGCGCTCGAGCGAGGCGGCGTCCGGTAACTGGGCGGCGATCAGCAGGTATCCCTGGTCCTCGAGCGGAATGAAGCCGGTCGGCACGCGCGTGAGGGCCAGGGCGGAGGCCACGATCAGCACGGCCGCAATGGCGAAGGTTCTACCGCTGCGCTCGACCATGCGCGCGATGAGGCGCACATAGGCGCGCTCGACCGGGTTGTACACGGCATCAAAGCCGCGGTAGAACCAGTTCTTGGTCTGCCCCGGCGGGATCGGTCGCAGCCACAACGCACACTGCGTCGGCTTGAGGGTGGCGGCGTTGATCGCGCTGATGAGCGCGGTGGCGGCAATGACGAGGGCGAACTGACGGTACATCTGGCCGGTGATGCCGGGCATGAAGGCGGCCGGCAAGAACACCGCCATAAGCACCAGAGTGATGCCGATGATGGGGGCGAACAGCTCGCGCATCGCCTCGATGGAGGCTTGCTTCGGAGCCATGCCGCGTTCGATGTTATGGCTCACCCCCTCGACCACCACGATGGCGTCGTCGACCACGATGCCGATCGCCAGCACCACCGACAGCAGCGTTAGGATGTTGATCGAGAATCCCATTGCCGCCATGGCCGCGAACGCGCCGATGATCGTGACCGGCACCGTGGTCGCCGGCACCAGGGTCGCGCGCCAGTTCTGCAGGAACACGAGGATGACGATCAGCACCAGGATGCCCGCCTCGATCAGGGTCTGGTAGACCTCGTGGATCGAGGCGGAGACGAACTTGGTGGTATCGAAGGGGATGCTGTAGGTGATGCCCTGGGGGAAATCCTTCGCGAGGGTGGCGAGCTTGGCACGCACGCCGGTGGCGACGTCGAGGGCGTTGGCCTCGGGGAGCTGGAAGATCGCGATGCCGGCGGCCTGCTTGCCGTCCATGGTGAAGAACTGGCTGTAGGTCTGGGCGCCGAGCTCGACCCGCGCGACATCCTTCAGGCGCGTGATGGCGCGGCTGCCCTGGGCGGCTGCATCGGTCTTGACGATGATGTTCTCAAACTCCGCCACGTCGTTGAGCGCCCCCGGGACATTCACGGTCAGCTGGAAGTCCTGGCCACTGGCCGCCGGCGGCGTGCCGATCTGGCCGGCGGCGACATCCTGGTTCTGCTGGCGGATCACGTTGATGACGTCGTTGGGCGTGAGCGAGCGTGCCAGGAGCTTCTGCGGATCAAGCCACACCCGCATGCTGTACTGGCCGATGCCGAACACCGTGACGTCGCCAACTCCCGGCAGACGCGCGAGCACGTCGCGCATGCGGATCGAGGCGTAGTTGTTGAGGAACAGGCTGTCGTAGCGCGCATCGGCACTGGTGAGCGTCACGATCTCGAGGATGGCCGTGGACTTCTTACGGGTGACCACGCCATTGGTCTGTACCGCCGCGGGGAGCGAGGCGATCGCCGCGGCCACGCGGTTTTGCACCAGCACCTGGGCAAAATCCAGATCCGTACCGACCTTGAAGGTCACAGTGAGCGTGTAGTTGCCGTCGTTGGTGCTCGTCGACTGCATGTAGAGCATGTCTTCGACGCCGTTGACCTGTTGCTCGATCGGCAGCGCCACGGTGTTGATCAGGGTCGTGGCGTTCGCGCCGGGGTAGCGGGTGGTGACCTGCACCGTGGGGGGGGTGATCGGCGGGTACTGCGCCACCGGCAGCGCGAAGATCGCCACCGCGCCGAGCACCATCGTCAGGATCGCGATGACGTTGGCAAGGACCGGCCGCTCGATGAAGAACTTAGCCAGCATGCTAGCTCTGGCTACGGGCGTGCGCTGGGGGC
>DATMRM010000084.1:0-6060 GCA_035566155.1 Steroidobacteraceae bacterium
TGGAACTGCAACGGGTGATGGACCAGGCCAAGGCCACCGACCCGGGGATTCAGTACGCCAACGTGCTGGACGCTAATCTGTATGCACCGTCCTTTCACGCCGACGGTGCACAGGACTGGACCGGCATCCCCGAGAAGGACATGCTCGGTAATCGAATGAAGCGCATCTACGACGGCAGATGGTCCAGTCCGGATTCCGTGCGCGTTGGCATGGGGCCGAACGCCAAGAAGGTCCCCGACCGTGCCTCACGTCAGCAGTTCATTGACGCCGGGTGCGAGCTTGCCGAACATCCAGCTATCGTCGAACAATTCATGGTCAGAGTCTACGTCAGAGACTCGAGCGATGTTGTCCTGACCCTGTCGGTGCCGATCTTTGTCAGGGGACAGCGTTACGGCGCGGTATCGCTCGGTTGGACCGCGAATCCAAACCAATCCCTGTCTGCCTGATTGCCCGATCCGACGGGATAGATTCTAAGCCTTCGCGCTAGTCAGAATGGGGGGACGTCGGACCAGGCGGCATCCTGGAATAAGTACTATCCCGCATTGTCGCGAGGCCCTCGGTCCGCATAGCCTGCTTGGCACTCTTCCAATTCGGAGCAAAAGCAATTTTGGCCGAAAAGACAAAGAGCGATGAGGAGTCGTTTCGATCGTACCCGAGTGAGTTCGGACTGGAGCAGATATGTTCACTATGTTTCATCACGTGACCGTGTGGTCAGCGGTGGCCTTGGTCGCCGCTCTCAGTCTCGCCAACTATCTGTGGCAGTGGATTGTCCACCGTAGCGAGCCTGATTGGAACTTCGCCGCTGAGCGCAGCTACTTTGAGGCCCTCGCCATATTCTTCTGCTGGATAATGTGGCGATGAGAATCAGCGAACGGCCGTCGCCGCGCACAGTCTGCGTGTGAGCGTGGATTTGCCGTAGGCTTGAGGGTAAGACCGGGACAATCACCATGGAACAGGGTAGTGATCAGGGAACCAGGACCGCCGCGCCATCGAAAGCCCCGGCACGCAAATCGGCCAGGGCCTGATTGGCCTGCAGCAGTGGATAGGTTGTGGTCTGCGTCTCAATGTGAAAATCAGAGGCGTGGCGCAGGAATTCAAATCCATCCTGCCGCGTGAGATTGGCAACCGAGAGCAGTTGCCGTTCTTCCCACAGCAATCGATAGGCAAAGGACGGCAGATCACTCATATGGATGCCCGCGCATACGACCCGTCCGCCTTTGCGCACGGCGCGCAGCGCGAGCGGTACCAGCTCTCCCACCGGGGCAAAGAGAATGGCGGCGTCAAGTGGTTCGGGAGGTGCCTGCTCGGATCCGCCGGCCCAGACCGCTCCGAGTTGGCGCGCGAAGGCCTGGCTGCGAAGATCATTCGCCCGGGTGAAGGCGAACACCTGTCGTTCCTGATGTCGCGCGACCTGCGCAATAATGTGTGCTGCCGCGCCGAAGCCATACAAACCGAGCCGGGCCCCACTGCCGGCCATTTTCAGGGCGCGCCAACCGATCAGTCCGGCGCACAGCAGCGGTGCGAGCGACACATCGCTCCCGGCCTCCCCAAGTGGAAAGACGTAGCGCGCATCGGCGATCACCTTGTCCGCAAAGCCACCATCGCGCGTGTGGCCCGTGAAGAGGGGATGCTCACACAGATTCTCCCTATCCGAGTGACAGTAGCTGCAGCGCCCACAGGTGTGGCCAAGCCAGGACACGCCGACACGTTGCCCGGTATCCAGATGGTCCACGCCGGCGCCCAGCACCTCGATGCGACCCACAATCTCGTGACCGGGAATGATAGGCAGTTTTGAGTCCGGCAAATCCCCGTCGACCACATGCAGATCCGTGCGGCAAACCCCGCAGGCGCTCACACGGACGAGGATCTCATTCGGACCGGGGATCGCATCTTCAAGCTCGCACCAGTCAAGCGCATGCCCAGTGCGTGTCAGCAGCATGGCGTGCATGCAAGCACTCCCCGTTAGGCCATGACCGGAGGCAGTGCTGGAACAATGCGGGCCCCGGTCTGGATCCGAGCGACCCGGGTCTTGAAGCGCGGGGGTTTGATGATGAGCAGATCGCAGGTCACGCGATCGAGCAGGATTTCAGCGGTGTTGCCAATCAGCAGGCCCTTCAGACCGGATCTGGATACCGCTCCCATCACCAGCAGATCCGCATGCAGTTTGCGCGCCGCTTGCGCGATGCCGAGGGCAGGCGGCGCGTCGATCAGATGCTGCCGCGCTTGCCCGATTCGCCGGCCGCGCAGCAGTCGCGAGAAGCGCTTGCTGGCCGCCGTACGCAAACGAGGTGCCAGATCGCGGCTCAGCTTTGGGTACATGACGTCGGTGGGATAGCTGACGGGCAGCGTGGACTCAAACGTGTGCAGCGCGTGCAGCGTTCCGCGCAGCGCGGTGCTCACGGTCGTGGCCGCATCCAGAATGCGTTCATCGAGGCGCGCGGACTTGTCCCAGTAGTGCGCCGGATCCACGGCCGCCAGCGTCAGGGGCCGGGTATAGAGACTGTCTTTGCCCACCAGCAGTAGCGGCGCCGGGCACAGCCGCAACAGTTCCCAATCGGCGTAGCGCATCAGGGTGCGCGCCAGATGCCGTCCGGCGTGTCGATCGACCAGTACCAGATCGGCGCGCGAGGCGGCCGCCTGTCGAACGATGGCAGCGTACGCGGGCCAATCCCAGGCCGCGGTGATCAGCGTGCGCACGCACTTTTGACCTGGCCGAACCTCCAGATCATGGGCGATGCGTTGCATCTGCTCGGTGCGTCGCTTCATCACATCGCGCTTGGCGTCCGTCAGCGTCCAGTCCGAGTAAGTATAGTTGTCCAGATAGACAGGCGTCGTGATCGCATGGAAGAGTTCAAGCGTGGCGCCCGTGGCGCGCGCGAGCTGCGCGGCCTTGCTGGCGGCGGGCGTCACACCCTGAGCGGGGTCTTTGACGCTCACGAGAATGCGGCGAATGCAGTTCATACGGTTTTCCTTGATGGGCGTGGGGTCGACTCTCGATGGCGCGATGCCACGTGTGAGCCGAGCGCTAGTCCTGATGGAACGTACAGGAACCAGCCCACGGCGCCGTAGGCATCGTCTATTCGAGGGGTCGCTCGCTCAGAGATTTCGCTTTGGAGAGAAGCGAAATCGGCGTCGCTGCGCGGGCTGCGTGTACTGCGCTCAGGTTGGATGGGTGTGTGCATGAGAACTCGAAGGCGGGTCAGAGCGATGGTTTTACGGTCAGTTGGTCGGTGACGTGACGCACCCCCGGAATGTTCCAGGCGGCGAATTCGGCGTCGCCCCGCTCCGGGAGCGATCGTACCGTGCCCTCCAGGACTACCTCGCCGTCCGTGACGCTGATGCGAATGTTGCTGGCGTCGATGCTCGCATGACGGTGAAAAGCCGCCTGTATGCGATCCCTGATATCGTCCACTTTCACGATCGGCTGGATGTCAACCTTATTTGAGATACCAATGACGCCCCGCACCGGGCGTAGCGCGGTTTCGATCGCATCGCGCTGAAACCAGTTGGGAACGTGTCCCGTGAGGGTGATCCAGGCGCCGCTGACGATGAGCTTGAGATGTTGCAGCGGAACGTGGATGTTGTTGCGCAGAACGTGCATCGCGGCTTCGGCAATATCCGCATCCGAGCGGCTCTGGTCGGGGTGATCCATGATGCGCAGCTCATTGGCCAGCACATGCACACCCGCCACGGACTGGGCTGCGTCCTGCGCCGCGTGCCAGTCGGCGTAGGAGCTGACTTGGCCGGTCAGCGCTACCACGCCGTCCTTGACAGAGACGCCAATCTTCTGTGAATCAAAGCGCGGATCCCAATCGAGCTGGGTCTCCACATCCTGGCGTAGGCGCAAATCGGTACTCATGCGAGGCTCCTAATTAATCCATTTCCGGCGTTCACTGTAGCGCTCGCGTGGCGCGTTGACATACGCATAAACCACATCACAGGCGCCGGATCTGGCTATAGAAGCAAAGAAGGTTGGGTGCGCAGCAGTGCACGAAGCTGAGTAGTCAGCCGCGCCGTGCGCGCTCCCAGGCGTATGCGCAAGACCCGGTCCGGTGGCCGAAGCCCGTGCTGTTGCTGCAGCCAGCCACGGGCTTGTTGGAGGTCGTGAAGATCGCCCAGGCAGCCCTGCAGTTGCTTGAGCCACTCTCTGGTGGAGGCATGGTGGGTTGGCGGGTAGATTGCCAGTAGATAGCGGCACTTCTTTGTCATCAACCGAAGTCGATGAATATCATCAGGTGCCAGAGGAGTGTTCTTTGGTGCGTGCCTCAGTCGGCTCCAGCGATCGAGTAACGCCTCACGCAGCAGCGCTTTGGCATTGGGCGAGGGCTGAGCGGCCCGCGTCAGGGTCTTGGCGGCCCGATCCATCCGCCGCAGACATTGATCAAATGCGGCGGCATTCAGCCAGCGGTGCGCCCGAGCGCTCGCCTGTCGGCTGGCGGCTCGCAGCAGGACGAGGGTCTGCTGGCGTCGATCCGTGACAGGGTGCCGTTGTAGCAGCGGGAGCAGGAGATCCGTGCGCACCCGCGCGTCGCGAGCAGCCCCGAGATGGTCGCTGAGGGTTTTCAACTCATGGCGCAACGCACGGCGTGCGCGTCCTGGCAATGCCGGGGCCAGCGCGGACAGCGTGCTGCGTAGCTGTCGCGCCGCGATGCGGCTGTCGTGCACCCGCGCAGGGCTTGATCGGCGTCGCAGTGGCGCGAGCTGCGCTCGCAGCAGCCGGTATTGCTCATGCACAAGACGCCTGGTCGAACGATGCGGGTGCCGATGCGAGCTCACAGCTTCAATGCTCGGGCAACGCCGGGCGCTGCGCATCAGGAGAAGTGCCTATTCGTCATTTCGCGCCAGTCTTGGAGCATGAATAAGCCCGTAGCGGCCATCGACCGTGCGCTTCGCAAGCGTCTGCCCAGCGAACCGCGCGCGCTACCCTTCGAGCACGATCATCATGCGAACCAGCTGTGCCAGGGAGCTGGCTTCCATTTTTTCCATCACCCGGGCGCGATGGATTTCCACGGTTCGCTGGCTCACGCCCAGATCTCCGGCCATGACCTTGTTGGCCTTGCCCTGCGTGACCAGATCCAGCACTTCGCGTTCGCGATCGGTGAGTGAATTCAGTCGCTTCTGCAGCGACTCCCGTTCGCGCAACTGACGGCGATTGGCGCTGTCACGCTCGATCGCAGCCTGCACACGGTCCAGCAGGTCCTGGTCGCGAAAGGGCTTCTGTAGAAAGTCGAACGCTCCGTGTTGTACAGCTTCCACCGCCATCGGCACATCAGCGTGCCCGGAGATGAAGATCACCGGAACGATCGCGCCGCGCTCGTTGAGTTGGTCCTGTAGCTCCAGACCACTCATGCCCGGCATGCGAATGTCGAGCACCAGGCAGCCTGGCCGGTCGAACTTGTACGCGGCCAGGAACGCGGTGGCAGACGCGTAATCCACGACCGTGCGGCCGACGGACTTGAGCAGCATGCGCAGCGAGCTGCGTACCGCGTCATCATCATCGACCACGAATACGGTGGGTTGAGCGGAAGCTAAAGTGGGGTTCATAGGATTCAGAATCCGACATCAGTGAGGCAGCGTCATGGCGAAGACGGCGCCCCGGGGCGCATTGGGCTGATACTCCAGTCGGCCGCGATGAGCTTCCACAATCGAGCGGCTGATGGCAAGTCCGAGGCCGGTGCCATGGATCTTATGCGTGCTGAATGGCGTGAAGAGCTTGGGGACCATATCCGCCGCAACACCCGGACCATTGTCAGCTACGCTGACCGTGACATCACCCTGCGGGTCCAGCGCCGAACGGATGTACAACTCACGCGGACCCGCGGGTAGCGTGGCGAGCGCATCGACGGCATTGCGAAACAGGTTCAGCAAGACCTGCTGGATCTGGATCCGATCAACGTTCAAAGGAGGCAGATCACTCAATAGCTGCCACTGCACCTGTACATTGTGATCGCGCGCGTCCGCCCGAGTGAGATTTCCGATCTCCCGGATCAACTCGTTGATGTCGGTGGGCTCGCGCCGCCCGGCAGGCGTCCCGACCAGCTTTCGCAAATGGCTGATAGT
>DATMRM010000085.1:0-10053 GCA_035566155.1 Steroidobacteraceae bacterium
GCTGAGCCCATGATGATGCCGATCAAAACCGCCATCGGACGCAAGTCAGGCCCCTTTTTTTGCGACCTGCTTGGACAGCATGTGCGCTGCGACTGCCATCTGGTACGCAAAAATGTCAGTATGGAGGCAGTGTAGCGGTTGTAAGGTCACGAACGCAGCATGAAACCCAGTGCACCCCTGGCTCTGACTTGCCTTGCAGTCCTCGCTCTGGCGGCCACCGGCTCCTCCGGGGCGCCCGCGGCGACTGGTCTGCTTCCGGAGGGAGTGATGGGTGCCACCCAGCAGGAGCGGCTGCTGGCACCACGCATCGCCAGCATCCTGGAACAGAATCACTACCGTCACATCACGATCGACGAGCGACTCTCGCCGCAGGTCTACGACCGGTTCCTGACCGCGCTCGACGGTCAGCACAGCTACTTCCTCGCCAGCGACATCGCAGGCCTTGACCGCTGGAAGAACAGATTCGGCGACATGCTCCACACCGGTGACGTCGATCCGGCGTATGCCATCTTCAACGTGTTCCAGCAGCGCAATCGCGAGCGCATGAACTACGCGATCAAATTGCTGGAGACCGAACCGGATTTCACGACCGATGAGAGTTTCACGTTCGATCGCGAGCACGCGCCCTGGCCTGCCACGCAGGCCGACCTCGATGAGCTGTGGCGCCTGCGGGTCAAGAACGACGCGATCTCGCTGATGCTGACCGGCAAGAGCTGGCAGGATACGGCGGATCTGCTGCGCAAACGCTACCAGCGGGTGTTGTCGCGCCTGGACAAGATCACACCGGAAGATGTGTTCGAGACGCTGATGAACTCGTACTGCGCGGTGTATGACCCGCACAGCAACTACTTCTCACCTCGCAGCTCCGAGGAATACCGCATTCAGATGAGCCTGAGCTATGAAGGCATCGGTGCCTCGCTCGCGCTCACCGACGACTACGTGACGGTGACCAACATTCTGGCCGGCGGACCCGCGCAAGCCGATGGCTCTCTCAAGCCGAATGACCGTATTACGGCGGTCGGGCAGGGTCACGACGGACCGATGACCGACGTGATCGGCTGGCGACTGGATGATGTGGTGCAGCTCATCCGCGGCAAGATCGACACGGTCGTGCGTCTGCAGGTACTACCGGCCGGCGCCACCCCGGGTACCCCTGAGCGCACGCTGGAGCTCAAGCGCAATCGCATCACGCTCGACAATCAGGCGGCGAAGAAAGAGATCCGCACGATTCAACGCAATGGCCATGCTTACAAGATCGGCATCATCACCGTGCCGAGCTTCTACAACGACATGGAAGCGGCCAGCAACGCCAACAACCGCAGTACCACGCACGACGTGCACAAGCTGCTGCAGGAAATCAGCACCGCCGGCGGCGTCGATGCGCTGGTGCTCGACCTGCGCGGCGACGGTGGCGGCTACCTGCCCGAGGCGATCGGCCTGACCCACCTGTTCACCAACCATGGACCGGTCGTACAGCTGCGTGACACCAGCGGTCAGCTCGAGGTGCTCAAGGATCCGGATTCCGGTCCAGACTACACCGGCCCGCTGGCGGTACTGGTCGATCGCACCAGCGCCTCAGCCTCGGAAATCTTTGCAGCCGCCATTCAGGATTTCCACCGTGGACTCATCATCGGTCAGACCAGCTTCGGCAAGGGGACCGTTCAGAGCGTGATCCCGCTGGATCGCTGGTCCTCGAAGCCGACCGAAGGCCAGGTCACGGTCACGATTGGTAAGTTCTATCGTGTGACAGGCGAGAGCACGCAGCTACGCGGCGTGACGCCCGACATCGTCCTGCCCTCGCCCATCAGCACCGACGATGTCGGCGAGAGCGTGCTGGAACATGCGCTGCCCTGGGATCGCATCGCCTCGGTGCCCTTTCAGGCGCGCGTGCCGGAAGCCACGCTGATTCAGACGCTGTCCACCGCTGAAACCGACCGCGCCAATCACAACGCCGACTATCAGTGGTTGCTCGCCAGTCTTGCGAACCTCGACAGCGCCCGCAAGGAAAAGACCCTATCGCTGAACCTCAAGAAGCGCCAGCAGGAACGGGTAACCCAGGACCAGGCGCGCTTGACGCAGGAGAATGCGCGCCGCGCCGCTGACGCACTGCCGGCACTGAAGTCGATCGAGGACATCGTGGCCAGTGAGGAACCGGACGTGATTCTCGCGCAGGCGAGCGACATCATGACCGATGAGGTGGCCGCGCTCGATCAGAATCGCAACAATCAGGCGGTCGCGCAGCAGTCCGCACCGGCAACGTCCGGCCACTAGCGCGCGATTGCTAGTGCAGTAGCACCCGGAAGATCTCCCACAAGTCGTCTGCCAGCACTTTGGTGCCGTCCACGGCACTGGAGAGGCTGTCGGCGGTGGGGACCGTATCCTCACCGTTGCGGTATTTCGCCAGTTCGCGCAAGCGCTCGGCGCGCTGCTTCACTTCGGCGGTGACTGAAGTCTTCTGTTGCAGCAAGCCGCGTCCGCGCACGATCTCAACCATGGTCGCTTCGCAGCGCGCACGATCACCGTAGTCTTCACGCGGCGGCTCGCGCCGGCCGGCCGCATCGCGCGCCATCTCCATCAGCGGCGTGCGCGCCAGGCGCTCGTACAGCACCTGTCCGTAGGCGATCGCCGCCATGTTGATCGCGCGGCGCGCATCGATCGACAGGCCGCCAAATTCCGGCGGCGTTTCCGCATCCAGCGCATCACGCGCGACACGCGCCGCATCCAGATCCTGCATCCGTAGCATCGATTGCAGCGTCGCCGCCTGCAGGCGTTGACGTGCGCTACGGCGTTTGAAGTAGTGCCAGAAGCGCTGCAGTCTTGCGATCTGCTGTTCCAGTTGCGCGACCGCGTCGCGCGCGGCAGCGCCCTGCAGCTCGGCCTCGCGCAGATTGGCTTCCACGCCCTGACGAATCGTAAACTGCTTGCGATTGTGTTCGGCGAAAAATGCCCGCCGTTCGCGCTCCTCGAGCTGCGAGGCGAGTTCCGCTACGAACTGCGTCAGCAGTGTGCGACCAAGGTTCCAGAGCTCACGCAGCTGATAGAACACCAGCGCGGCGTAGCCGGCCTCCGGCTCAGTGAGTCGGGCTTCCAGACCCTGCAGCATTTCCTGCACGCGCGCGGTCGCGCCTTCCTGCTGCTTGATGCGATCCTTGAGCCGCTGCACTTCATCCTGCAGCTCGCTATGGGCTTTCTTGAGCTCGGCGCGATTCCTGAAAAGATGAAGAACGCGGTCGTCGTCGACCTCGAGCTTTTGTTTTGGCGCACCGCCAAGTCTCAGGAAACCCAGTTGTTTGATCAGCTTCATCAGTGGCGCCATGACACTCACGGGCCACCGGTCGCCGATGCGTCCTGGAAGCTCCTAAACCGTGAACCGGTGGCCCCGCTCCGCGCAGTACTCCAGCCACTTATTTAGCATCATGTTGCGCAGCCAGCGCTGATGCAGTTCACGTTCCCCCGGATGGGGTCCTCGGCGCGCCAGGTTATTTTCCTTAATCGGCGGCCTTCGAATCTCATCGGCCTCGAGCAGCCGTGCATCACGATAAGCGCGTAGCCTGAGATTCAGCAGACACTCGCGCGCCGTCTCGCCGTTGGGCAGCACATCGTAGGTCAGGGTCAGCATGGTCGTATACGGCATGCGCTCGAGCACCTCGAGGCGCAGTTCACACCCGTCGCCGAGCTGTGAAATCAAGCTTCCGGAAAGGTGCAGCGGTTCACCCGCCAGGTGCAGGAAACGCAGGTAGTTGCTCTCGTACAGGCTCATCAATGCGACGAAGCCGCGAGGGCGTGCCCGCCAGGAGACTTTAATGTCCGTTTCGCAGAGCATGGTCCGACTATAGCATGGGCCGATTTCGGGACACCGCCGTCAAGCGGTGATTTAGTGCTGTAATTCCCACTTCCGGTCGGGTCAAAACCGTCTTACGGCTGGACCAGCAGGTGCTCGCGGTAGTAGCGCAATTCGCTGATCGATTCGTAGATATCCGCGCGGGCCAGATGCGCCGATTCCTTGGAGTAGCCCTTGGCGATCGCTGGATACCAGCGTCGTGCCAATTCTTTCAGGGTACTGACATCCAGGTTTCGATAATGAAAAAACTTCTCCAGCTCCGGCATCAGCCGTGCCAGAAACCGTCGATCCTGGCAGATGCTGTTGCCGCACATGGGAGAGGCGTTCGGCAGCATGTGGGTCGAGAGAAACAGCAACGTCTGCCGCTCCGCCTCTGCGAGGGTCATATGGCTGGCGCGCACGCGTGCCAGCAAGCCTGAGCCGCCATGCTGACGCTGATTCCAGGAATCCATGCGTGCCAGTACTTCTTCGGGCTGATGAATCGCGAGATCCGGACCTTCGGCAATGACATTGAGATCCTTGTCGGTGACCACGGTGGCGATCTCAATGATCTGATCCGTGTCCGGCATCAGGCCAGTCATCTCCAGGTCGATCCAAATCAGGTAATCATGATTGGCCATGACGCCACGTTTCCACACCAGTTCGGGCATCATAGCAAGGAATGTCCTCAGCCCGAGTTACCGCCACCCATCGTCGTGCGCTGTACGTGCGCGATGAGGCCGGCCGCGAGCTGCCGGCCCGCTTCGGGCGGCGGGAGCTGTCAATTGCCTGCGGCGATCTGGTGCAATGCGAATTCGACGCTCAGCACGCCGAACTGCGCGTCGCAGCCGTGGAACCGCGTCGCAATGGCCTGTATCGCAGCAATTCGCGCGGTGGCGGCGAGCTGATCGCAGCCAATCTGACCCAGCTGCTGGTGGTGATCGCAGCACTGCCGCGCCCGGATTATTTCGTCGCGGACCGCTATCTGTGTGCGGCCCATTGCAGCGGCATCGCGGGAATCATCGTTCTGAACAAGCGCGAGCTGCCGCCGCCCGATGACCTGCAGCGCGAACTCGACGCATGGCGTGCCACCGGCGTCGCTATTCTGGAGGTTTCGGCGAATACCGGACACGGACTCGATCCGCTCAAGGCACAACTATCCGGTCATATCTCGATGTTGGTGGGACAGTCTGGTGTCGGCAAGTCGTCGCTGCTGCGGGCGCTGCTGCCGGAGTGCGATACCGCGATCGGAGAACTGATCCGCGACGATGAGGGCCGCCACACCACCACGGCCACCCGGCTGTACGCACTGCCAGGCGGTGGCGACCTGCTGGACTCTGCGGGCGTGCGCGACTTTGCGCCGGCCATCGACTATCTGGACCCGTCGGCGCTCGGGTTTGCGGAGATTGAGTCGCTGGCAGCGCACTGTCGGTTTGGCGACTGCCGGCATCTGCGCGAACCGGGCTGCGCGGTTCGCGCCAGTGTGGATGTCGGAGGCGTAAACCCCCGGCGCTATGAGAGTTACCGTCGCCTGCGCCGTCTGTACGATCGCCTGCGCACGCAGCGCAGCGCCGCGGGCGAACGCCGCTTCAGACCCTAGAGTCGTCGACACGCTCGGCCATTAACCCAGCGAGTGGCGGCCCGCCATCGCGTGTGCCAGCGTGCCGCCGTCCACGTACTCCAGCTCCCCGCCCACCGGCACGCCATGCGCGATGCGGCTGGCGGTCAAACCGCGGGCACGCACCAACTCGGAAAAGAAATGTGCCGTGGCTTCGCCCTCGACGGTCGGATTGGTGGCCAGGATCACCTCGGTGACGGCGCCGGCATCCAGCAGCGATTCGAATTCGCGCACACCGATCTGCTCGGGCCCCACGCCATCCAGCGGTGACAGATGACCCATCAGGACGAAGTAGTATCCCCGAAATCCCGCCGACTGTTCGATCGCCACCACGTCAGCTGCCGACTCCACCACACACAGCAATGAGGCATCGCGCTGTGGATTGGAGCAGATCGAACACAACGCGCCTTCGGTCAGCATGCGGCAACGGGCGCAGCGCCCCACCGACTCCAGAGACGCGGTCAGCGAATTCGCCAGACTCTTGGCGCCCTGGCGGTCGTTCTGCAGAAGATGAAACGCCATGCGCTGCGCACTCTTCGGCCCCACGCCCGGCAATCCGCGCAGCGCGTCGATCAGGGCGGCGAGCGCGGGCGAATGCTTCATCGCTCTAGAATGGCAGCTTCATGCCGGGCGGCAGCGACAGACCACCCATCGCCGCCTGCATTTTCGCCTGCGTCGCGCTCTCGACCCGGTGCACCGCGTCGTTGACGGCGGCGGTGATCAGGTCCTCGAGCATCTCGCGATCCTCGCTGCTCACCGAGGGGTCGATCTGCACGCGCCGCACTTCATGGCGACCCGTCATGGTCACTTTGACCATGCCGCCGCCGGATTCTCCGGTCACTTCGAGCGCGGCGATCTCGGCCTGCGCCTTCTGCATGTTGGCTTGCAGCGCCTGCGCCTGTTTGGCGAATTGATTCATGTTGGCCATGGACCTACCTCACTCGTTCGGTTTTAACGGGCGCACGGAATCCGAGAGCACGCTCGCTCCGAAGCGCTGTTTGAAACTCTCTACCACTGGATCGGCTTCGAAAGCGACCTGCGCCTGCGAACGCAGCTGAGCCTCGGTGCGCTCGGCCGCGCGCGCCGGAGTCTCCGGTGCCGCTTCGCGCAATTCGATCTCGAGCCTCACAGGCGAGCCGTAGTGACGCGACAGCGCCTGGGCCAGTTTCTCCTCGAGATTGGTGGTGCGCATCATCGCGCTGCGCGGGTCGAGCGCCAGACGCACGATCGCGCCCTCCCGGCCAAGCAACGCGCAATTGTTGGCCAGCTGCTTCGCGCCCGCGCTGACATCAAGGGAGGCGACGATTGCGGTCCAATCCGAAGCTGCGGTGGCCTCTGGCTGACTGCCCCCGGAAGGGCCTCGCGCATGCGCCATCGTGCCGCCCGGTGACGGCACCGGTGCCGTCACCGGTGCGGTGCCTGCGCCTGCCGGCAGGCCGCTCTGCACCGGACGAAAGGCCAGCATGCGAATCAGCGTCATACGAAAACCGGTGCGCGCATCCGGTGCCAGCACCAGGTCGCGGCGCCCCAGGATCGCCGTCTGATAGTAGAGCTGCAGATCTTCCGCGGGAATCTGCTGTCCCAAACGGCTAAGCAGCTCCACCGGGTGCAGCTCGTCGCCTTCATAGCCCGGCACGAGCTGTTTGAGCGCGACGCGCTCGAGCAGCGCTGCGAGCTGCTCCAGCAGCTGTGCGTAGTCGGGGGAGAACTCATCCAGTGATCGCGTGAACTGCAGCAGCGCGGCCGAATCACCCGCCGCCAGCATCTCTGCCGCGCGCAGCACATGATCGCGCGCCACCGTGCCCAGCATCGCGCGCGCATCGACCTCCAGCGCCTTGCCATTGCCGAATGCCAGCAACTGATCGAGCAATGAGAGTGCATCGCGCAGGCTGCCGTCGCCGGCCTGGGCCAGCAGTTGCACCGCCGCCGGTTCGAATGGCAGCTGCTCTGCTTTGAGGATCTCGGTCAGGCGCGAACTGATCAAGGCGACCGACAGGCGTTTCAGATTGAACTGCAGGCAGCGCGACAGCACCGTCACCGGCAGCTTCTGCGAATCCGTGGTCGCAAGCAGGAACTTGACGTGGGGCGGTGGCTCCTCGAACGTTTTCAGCAACGCGTTGAAGGAGTGCGTGGACAGCATGTGCACTTCGTCGATCAGGTAGATCTTGTAGCGACTGCGCGTCGGCGCGTATTGCACGTTGTCGAGCAACTCGCGCGTGTCGTCTACCCGCGTGCGCGAAGCCGCATCGACCTCGATCACATCGACGCTGCGGCCAGCATCGATCTCACGGCAACTCGCGCATTGGCCACACGGATTGGCGCTGACGCCGCATTCACAGTTCAGGCATTTGGCCAGGATGCGCGCGACCGTGGTCTTGCCAACGCCGCGGGTACCGGCAAACAAGAACGCGTGATGCACGCGCCCGCTCTCCAGCGCATTGGCGAGCGCGCGCAGTACGTGCTCCTGGCCGGTCATTTCGGCAAAACTGTGCGGCCGCCATTTGCGGGCCAGTGCGGTGTAAGCGCTCATACCTTTGGGAGGTGATCCGTACCAGCCTGAACTTCGGCACCCGACTGCGCCGTTACCGTTGCTCCCTTCCGGGCCTGGCGGGATTCACGGTTAGTCGTCGCGAAGGAACCGGCACGGATCACCGTGGACCGTTGGCGGAGAGGGTGGGATTCGAACCCACGAACACCCGTGAAGATGTTACTGGAATTCCAGTCCAGCGCCTTCGACCGCTCGGCCACCTCTCCATTCAATGCGTTACGATGAATATTTGAAGCTGATGATGACACCTGGTCGGCAAATTCTAGCAACCGTGCGGCACGCGCGCGCGGCTACTTCGGCGCACTGGACGCAGGAGCCTCAGACGGTGGAGTCGGCGGTGCAGGCGCCGCAGGAGGGACTGGCGCGGCCGGTGGCGCGGGCGTCATCAGCGTCGGTGACGCCGGCGGCGGCGCAGGGTTCTTGCGCCAGAACGTCCACCAGTGCTTCGGCTTCGGCGGGCGCGCAGGCAGGTTCAGCTTCAGCGGCGTCGAGAAATAATCCGGGGGCTGCGCCAGGCAAGGCTCGGTCTTGGCGCGGACACGCTCCGGATGATCGGACAGATCGGGGATCCGGATCGCATTGCGGGTATCGGGCGCACTCATGCCTTCGGGGACCTTGAGCACCGGGCGCCTGGCGCTGTTCAACGCGAAGGGTTTCGCGCTGCAGCCGCTCGTCCCGTGTCGGTGGAACACGCGGTTCCACACCGAGCAGCCGGACAGTGCCGGCAGCAGCGCGCAGCACACCAACAGCGCGCCGATCCGGGCGCGCGGGTACGTCTGACAGATAGTCACGCCAATTTCGCCTGCGGCAGCTGCGCGCCCAATGCCATATCGAGCGCGGCGCGGACGCGCGGCCGCAAGCTTTCGCACAGCGCAGTCAGCGGCAGGCGCAGGCTCCCTTCGATCAGTCCCAGCTGCGCCATCGCCCACTTCAGCGGAATGGGATTGCCTTCGACGAACAGTGCCTCATGCAGCGCACGCAGCGGTGCATCCAGTTTCTCAGACAGCGAACGATCGCCGCGCAACGCCGCAGCGCTCATTTCCGCCATTGCCTTGGGCACCAGATTCGCCGTCACCGAAATCACTCCTCGTGCACCGTTGAGCATCGCCTGGCCTGCCGTGGCGTCGTCGCCCGACAGAACTGCCAGTCGCCCGCCCCCGAGTGCTGCCAGTTCGCGCACCCGCTCCATCGTCGGCACGGCTTCTTTGATCGCAACCACTCGCGGGAGTTTCATCAGGCGCGCGACTGTCGCCGGCAACATATCCACCGCGGTGCGTCCGGGGACGTTGTAGAGCACCACCGGGACACTGGAGGCCGCCGCGACCGCTTCGCAGTGCCGGTACAAACCCTCTTGAGAGGGCTTGTTGTACGCCGGTGTGTTGACCAGCAGGGCGTCCACCCCCGCCGCCGATACGCGTCGGGCGGCCTCCACGGACACGGCCGTGTTGTTGTTGCCGACCCCGGCGATCAGCGCCGCCCGATCCTTCAGGCGCGCTCGGCTGCGCTCGATCAGCTGCATGAGTTCGGATTCACTGACGGTCGGACCCTCACCTGTCGAGCCGCAGACAACAATGCCGTCCGTCCCCGCATCCAGGTGCATCGTCAGCAGTCGGTCCCACGCGGCAAGGTCCAGGCTGCCATCCGCATGCATTGGCGTTACGATCGCAACGATACTGCCGGAAAACATCTGACCTGCTCTATTTTATTGAATCGATATGGCATGTTACGGGCCGGCGCCAACCATTAGCAAGCAAGGAGGCCGTCTGAGCAATCCGCGTGAGTCAACCCTTCGGGAGCGGGTGGGTTTGCTCGGACAGCCTCCCCGCATACGCAAGCAGCGCCAGTACCGGTACACTGCCAATCCACTCCTATGACCACCGAGACCATGAAGCAGTATCTTGCCGTTAGCGCCATCGGCGGCGACCGACCCGGCATGGTCCACGAATTGACGCGAGTCATCAGTGACTGCGGCGGCAACATTGCCGAGAGCCGCATGGCGGCGCTGGGCTCGGAATTCGCAATGTTGCTATTGGTGAACGGCAACTGGCACTCGCTGGCGCGCATCGA
>DATMRM010000086.1:0-2172 GCA_035566155.1 Steroidobacteraceae bacterium
CGACGACGGTGATCTATGGATTTGTCGCGAGCTACCTGATTCTGAAAATCATCGACTGGACGATCGGCCTGCGCGTACCCGAGGAACAGGAGCGTGAGGGCCTCGACATCACTTTGCACGGGGAAAGTCTGGAGTGAAACCGCCCGCCGTTGGTCATCCGGCGGCTGCACGGCAGGCCCGGACTTTCGGATCGGTGCGCGCGTGCCGCCGATTGACGCTGTGCGCGGCCCTAGTATCATGGCCTTCATCCGGCGCGTGTCAGTGTTCGCCCCAAGAACTTGCAGATGAACGTTTTATAAGGCTCTGCGGAGAAAATCCGTGAAGTATGGGGCGGCACGGGCAACGGAATGGTAGACGGTAGCAAGAACGCTATTGCGGGTAGGAGCGCGCGCCTTTTGGAAGGCGATGCAGATCCGCGCGCGCAGGATTGGGGCCTTTACCGGCAATCCTACGAAAAAGATTCCTGTGGCTTTGGCCTGATCGCGAATCTCGACGATGTGGCCAGCCACTGGCTGATCGAAACAGCGATCAGCTCTTTAAATCGCCTGACGCATCGTGGCGCAATTGCGGCTGATGGCAAGACAGGGGATGGCTGCGGGCTGCTGCTCAAGATCCCAACGCTATTCCTGCGTGCAGCTGCAGTCGAGGCAGGCTTGCAGCTTGCCTCGATGTTCGCGGCCGGACTCGTCTTCCTGAACCGGGACTTTGTCAAGGCCGCCCACAGCAGGGATGTTCTGACCCGCGAGCTTCTGCGGGAGAATCTGTCGGTCGCCGGTTTTCGTGACGTACCGACAGATCCTGCCGCCTGCGGTGCAGAGGCGCTGAAGACCCTGCCGGCGATAGTGCAGGTGTTTGTCAATGCACCGGGCGACATCGACGCAGCCACCTTCAATCGAAAGCTGTTCCTTGCGCGCCGGCGCAGCGAAAAAAAGCTGGAAGCACTGGACCCGGTGTTCTACGTGCCGTCGCTGTCCTCGAATACGATCGTCTACAAGGGCATGGTGATGCCGCAATTCCTGACGCAGTTCTATCCGGACCTGAAGGATGTGCGGATGCAGGCCTCGGTGGCCGTATTTCACCAGCGATTCTCAACAAACACGCTGCCGCAGTGGCGACTCGCGCACCCGTACCGCTACCTCGCCCACAACGGCGAGATCAACACCATCCAGGGCAATCGAAGCTGGGCCCTGGCGCGCGGCCCGTTGCTGCGCTCGCCGGTGTTGCCGGACTTGAGCGACATCCTGCCGATCGTCTCGCTTAAAGGATCCGATTCGCAGTCCCTCGACAACATGCTCGAACTGCTGCTGGCGGGCGGACTCGATCCCATGCATGCGCTGCGCATGCTGATCCCGCCTGCGTGGCAGTCGGTGGACATGATCGATCCCGACTTGAAGGCATTCTACGAGTACTACGCCACCCACATGGAGCCGTGGGACGGACCCGCCGGCATCGTGGTGACCGATGGGCGCTATGCCTGCTGTACTCTGGACCGCAACGGGTTGCGTCCCGCGCGCTGGGTCATCACCAAGAACCGCCACATCACCATCGCATCCGAGGCGGGGGTCTGGGACTATCTCCCCGAGGACGTGGTGCGCAAGGGCAAGTTGGGGCCCGGCGAGATCCTGGCCCTCGACCTGCAGACCGCCGAGTTGATGGACACCAAGCAGGTCGATGATCTGCTCAAGAGCCGTCATCCCTACAAGGTGTGGTTGAAGAAGGGGGTGCGGTATCTCCAGACGGACCTCATCGATCCGCGCCTGGCGGCCGAGCCCTTTGACCGGGACACCTTGGCGCTGTTTCAAAAGATGTACAACGTGTCGGCCGAGGAGCGCGATGAGATCATCCGCGTGCTGGCCGAAGATGAGAGCGAAGCGGTGGGATCGATGGGCGACGACACGCCGATGCCGGTGCTGTCGAAGAAGGTGCGTTCTCTTTACGACTACTTCCGCCAGCAGTTCGCCCAGGTGACGAACCCGCCGATCGACTCGCTGCGCGAGAGCATCGTCATGTCGCTGCAGACGCAAATCGGCCCGGAAGCCAACATCTTCGTGCCGGCACAGCAGCACGCCGAACAGATCGTGTTGAGTTCGCCCATCCTGTCGCAGCGAAAATTGCGCCAGATCATGGGCCTCGAAGATTCGGGCGTGCCCCACGAATTCATTGATCTGCAAT
>DATMRM010000087.1:0-6095 GCA_035566155.1 Steroidobacteraceae bacterium
GGCAGTGCGCAGAAGTATCTTTCCGGCACCTATCTGGGACGTCGGACGGCAGGGGTCCAGGCGGCCCTGGGATGCCGCTTCCGTTGCACCTTCTGTGGCGTCGCCGCCATGTTTCGCGGCAAGACCGCGATGCCGGCGCCCGAGCGGCTGGAGCTTCAGCTGCGACATCTGACCTCGCGATTCGGTGTCGATTCGCTGATTTTCTACGACCACAATTTCTTCGATCGTGAGGAAGACACCATTCCGATCCTGGAAGTGCTGGCCAAGTTTGGTCTTCCGTGGTGGTGCTTCGCGCGCTCGGATGCGATGGTGAACCTGTCCGCGCGCTCCTGGGAACTGGTGCGCAAGAGCCGGCTGCGCATGGCGTACATCGGCGCGGAATCGCCGAGCGATTGGATGCTGCACGAAGTGCGCAAGGGCACCAAGACCGACCAGACATTGGAAGCGGTCGAGGTCTGCCGCAGTCACGGCGTCACACCCGAATTGTCCTTCATGCTGGCGCCGCCTCAGGATCCGGAAGGCGAGACCGAGCGCACCTTCGAGTTCATTCGCCACGTCAAGCGTATGCATCCGAAGACCGAGATCATGCTGTACATCTACGCGCCGATGCCGCCCGCACCGGGTAGCAAGAATCCTCAGGTCGAGCGCTCGATTGCCAATCTGAAGGACGCCAACGGCGAGCCGCTACGATTTCCGACCACCGCGGACGGGTGGGCCCAGCCCGATTGGGTGACCTACTGGTGCCACACGGACGTGCCTTGGCTGACCCCACGACTGCGCAGCCGTATCCAGGACTTCACGACGGTTCTCGGTTGCCGCTTCCCCACCATGACGGATATCCGCTCACCGGGCTGGGGCAAGATGACGTTGCGAACGCTGGCGGCCTGGCGCTATCGCCTGCGTCGCTACGAACGACCTTGGGAGCTCAATTTTTCGAAACGCTTCATCCAGCTGCGGGATCCGAAGCTCACAGGTCTCTAGCTGATCAGTCAATCGTCAGGCGGGCGTCCCGAGCCCGGCGGTCCCGCCGCTGAGCTTGTATCAGGTGTGCTGCGGACCAGGTGCTTGCGCAGCACGCGTGCGAAGCGCGCGCGCGCGAGATCCGATGGCCCATAGAAGGCCCGGTCCCCGACGGCGTTGCGTGAGGGTTGCCATCGGTTGGATGCCGGCTTGACGAAGCGTCGCGACGAAGTTAACAAGGCGCGTCTCGGAAAAAACGTAACTCGCGCGTATGTGACACCAACGCGGCGCACGGTTGTAAGCAATGATGCGAATTGGTGGCGTCCGAAGTCATTTGCACCCTGTAGCGAAGTCATGAATCACCGATCCCGTACCGTAAAGACCGATCAGCCACCCGATCCATTCCATGAGCGCACGCACCCGTTGCTGCAGGTCGTGCGGCCGGTCATGGGAGCAAAAATAACCTTTGAGAGCGACAGCAGGCGCCTGCTGGAGCTGGTGCGTGTGACGTATGACGGCTTGCCGCAGCATCGGCTTCCCGGACCACAAGCGCGCCTTCGCATCCGCCTGATAGAGCGCGATGCCGATCGGGATAGTGGCACGCGGCGCGGCGAGCCGCCTGAGCTCGCGATGTTTTCGGGCGCAGGCTGGTTGGGAGGAGTCTCGAAGGGCTCAGATATGGTCATCATCTCGCCACGCGAGCGCTCGGCGCTGGTGGCGGTATCGCCTCAGACCCTTCGATCGCCCTACCACACGCGCTACGAACTGATCGAGTTCGCGGTCTTCACACTGGCCGCGCGTTCGCAGCGATTGAGTCCGCTGCATTCCGCCTGTGTCGGAAAATCGGGGCGCGGCGTGCTCCTAATGGGCCCGAGCGGGTCTGGAAAGTCGACCGTAACCCTGATGGCAGTCATGAGCGGCCTCGAGTTCCTGTCGGAGGACGCGGTATTTGTAGCGCCGGGTGCGCTGCTCGCTACGGGGGTTTCCAACTATCTGCATGTTCGGACCGACAGCCTGCACTGGCTCTCCCCTGCCCAGCGCCGTTTGCTGCGGGCATCGCCGGTCATCCGCCGCCGCAGCGGTGTCAGCAAGTTCGAGCTGGATCTGCGGCGGGGCGGCTACCGCCTCGCGTCCTCGGCCCTGAAGATCACTGCGGTCGTTTTCCTTTCGGCGCGTAGCGCCGCGGGTCGGGACTTGCTCAGGCCGCTGTCGAGGACGGCGCTGCGGTCCACATTCGCCGCCAATCAGGCTTATGCCGTCAACCAACCCAACTGGCCAGCATTCAGTACCCGCCTCGCGAGATTTCCGGCGTATGAACTGCGCCGCGGACGTCACCCGGACGAGTCAGTGGAGGCACTGCGCTCGCTGTTGCCGCACCGCTAGCGAGCCGGTGCCTGCGCCAGCAATCCGTCGCCGATCACGTCGACGCAGAATCCGGCGCGCCTGAGGCGGGCAGCGACTTCGCGTGCTAAATCGCGATGGGTGGTGAGCTTGTTCGGGCTCCCGGTGTAGTGAAACAGGCGTCCGCGCGGCTTGATGACGCGCGCGAGCTGACCATAGAACGACTGCGAGTAGAGCTCACCGGCGATGCCGAATCGCGGTGGGTCGTGCAGAATCGCATCGAAAGAGGCGCTCGGCAGACTCTCGAGCCCTGCGCTGACATCGGCGCTCACCATCGCCAGGTCTGCATGCGGCTTTGCCCAGCGGTGATCCGGTGACCAGGGGTTCAGGCTGCGCAGCCACAGGACGTCAGGGTTGACCTCGAACGAGAGCACTCGGGATGCCTGCGCATCCAGTGCACAGGCCGCGAAGTAGCCAAGTCCGCCGCAGGTATCGAGGATGCGCTTGCCGCGTGGTTCGACCAGACCCACCTTGCGTCGTGCATCGGCCATCGGCGAAACATGCTCGCTCGGCAGCATCTTGATGCCGTCGATTTCGAACGTGGGCGGTCCCCAGTGGGTGGGGATCAGCTTGATCAGCGAGGTGCTAAAACGCGCCACCGGCTCGAAATGCCCGTCCCAGAGGTAGATCGTGCGTTCCTTCAATCCCTGGGGGTAGGGATACACCTGGTCGCGCCAGCACCAACCCTCATCTTCCAGTGAAACCGTGGTCTCGGACTTTGCCAGATCCAGCGAGCAGCGCAGCGTGCGCTCTCCGGCCCTCCTGGCCGACCGCATGGCAGTTTGAACGGACAATGTTAGTAGCGGACCCATGGTGTCGTTAGAATTGATGTATGCCAGAGACCATTGCATACATGAAGGGCTGGGAGAACTTCTACGTCATCACCGGATCGGCTGCGGCCGGGCTGACGGGTCTCACCTTCGTCGTGATCGCGCTCGCCTCCGATGCCAACATGGTGAGCCTGACCGGCTTGCGGGCTTTCATCACCCCGATCGTGATTCATTTCGGAGCCGTGCTGTGGATCGCTTCCGTCCTGAGCATTCCCGGACACACCGCGCTCAGTCTCGAGATCACGCTGATCCTGACGGCACTCGCGCTGACCGTCTATAGCGTGGTGACGGTGCGTCGCATGGTCGCCAACATGAAGCAGTACGTGCCCGCCATGCAGGACTGGATCTGGAATGCCACTCTGCCCTGGTTGTGCTGCCTGGCGTTGTTGTCAGCAGGTCCGATGGTCACGCGTCATCCGGTGGAGGCACTCTACCTGGTCGGCATTGTGACCCTCGCGATGCTGTTCATCGGGGTACACAACGCCTGGGACCTGGCTGTGTGGATCACCGCCGAACGCCCGGGTAGGCAGCGCGAGCAATCGCCGCCGCGTGCGGCTCCTCCGCCGGATAAGCCAACCTAGAGCCTCAGGGCGGCGAGCCGCAGTCAGGCGTCGGATTCTTGGGAACTGAGTAGCCGGGCCGTCAGATCGTAGCTGTCGGCACCGGTGAGTTCGACCTGCGCAAATTCCCCCGCGCGCAGTCCCTCCGGATGGCGTATTCGCACCACGCCGTCGATTTCTGGCGCGTCCCCCATGGTGCGGCCCGTGGCAATGCCAGCGTCAATCGCGTCGATCAGCACCCGGCAACGAGTGCCGATGCGCCGCGCGAGTCGGGCGGCACTGATTTCGCCGGCCTTCTGCATGAAGCGCTGATATCGCTCTTGTTTGACCGCTTCCGGGACGGCTTGGGCGATGCCGTTAGCGGCAGCGCCTTCGACCGGCGAATACTTGAAACACCCGACGCGGTCCAGCTCGGCGGCGTCGAGCCACTGTAGCAGCGCTTCGAATTCTGCGTCGGTCTCGCCTGGAAAGCCGACGATGAAGCTACTGCGTAGCGTCAATTCCGGGCGCGCCGCGCGCCACGACCGGATGCGCTGCAGCGTGTCTTGCGCGTGAGCCGGACGCCGCATGCGCTTCAGAACGGAGGGACTGGCATGCTGGAATGGAATGTCCAGATAGGGCAACACGCCACGCTCGTTCATCAGCGGGACGACCTCATCCACGTGGGGGTACGGGTAGACATAGTGAAGTCGCACCCACACACCGAGTGTGTTGAGCGATCGCGCGAGATCAATGAAACGCGATTCGTAGGCCTGCTCGCGCCAGTTCACCGCGCGATAGCGGATATCGCTCCCATAGGCGCTCGTGTCCTGCGAAATGACCAGCAACTCTTTGACCCCGGCGCGTACCAGCGCTTCGGCTTCGCGCAGTACGTCGTCGAGTGCGCGACTGGCCAATCGTCCGCGCAGCGACGGAATGATGCAGAAGCTGCAACGGTTGTTACAGCCCTCGGAGATCTTCAGATAGGCATAGTGGCGCGGCGTGAGCCGGATTCCCTGCGGTGGAACCAGATCGACCAATGGATCGTGCGGCTGCGGCAAGTACTGGTTGACCGCCTCGAGCACGCGCTCGTACGCATGTGGGCCGGTGACGCCCAGCACCTTCGGATGGCGTTCCAGGATTCGCTGCGGATTGGCGCCCAGGCAGCCGGTCACCAGCACGCGACCGTTCTTCCGCAATGCTTCGCCGATGGCGTCGAGGGATTCATCGATGGCCGCGTCGATGAATCCGCAGGTGTTGACCACCACCAGGTCGGCATTGTCATAACCCGGTGCGATCACGTAGCCGCGCGAGCGCAGCTGGGTGATTAGCCGTTCGGAATCCACCAGGGCCTTGGGACAGCCGAGGCTCACGAAGCCGACGGCGGGGGCGCGACGGCGCACCGAAGCTTTGCGTTGGGAAGACATGGGAATTGATATATTACGACGCATGCCCTTCGACCGCGACTACTACCGGCGTTTCTACTTCAATCCGCAAACCGCCGTGACGTCGCGGGCCGAAATGCGCGCACGCGCGCGTCTGATCGTCGGCTGCGTCAACTATGTGGGCCTGCCCGTGGGCAGCATTCTGGATGCCGGCTGCGGCGTGGGGTTGTTGCGCGCGCCGCTGCTGCGGGCGTTTCGCCGCGCCGACTACACCGGCGTTGAGGTCAGTCAATATCTGTGTCAACGCTACGGCTGGCACTGCAGCCCGGTGGAGAAGTTTCGCAGCCGTCGCCGGTTTGATCTGGTCGTCTGCTACGACGTGCTGCAATACCTTGCTGAGGACGGCGCCCGCTGCGCGATCGACAATCTGGCGCGGCTGTGTCGCGGTGCGTTGTACTTCGGCGCGCTGACCACCGAGGACTGGCGCGAGAATTGCGACCAGAGCCGCACACACCGCGTGGCGGGATTGCGTCTCGGCAGTTGGTATCGGCGCGAGCTATCGCGCAGCTTCCGCCCCCTTGGCTGCGGCATGTGGCTCAAGAAGGAACTACCGCTCACCGTCTGGAACCTGGATGCCGTTGCCTGATGATCTCATTTGAAAGTGAAGTCAGGTGCGAAAGCGGAAACGCGGCGGTCAACCTGAGTTTGCGCGGACGCGCGTGCGTGGCTGGCCGGAGCAGCGATATGGAGGTGTTGTTCAGTGGCGCGACGGTCTCACTGCCGCAGTCACTGCACGATGTGCGCGTCCTGCAACTGCAGACCGGGTCGCAGACGCCCCGCAAGTACCGCATCGAGAGTCGGGAGATGAGCGTCGAGTTGCAGGCACGGGGCATGCAAATGCACCGCGCCGCGGCTGCGCAATTGTTTGACGCTGTTCCGCCCGCCAGAGTTCCGTGGGGCATTCGTGCCGGCTGGGTGTT
>DATMRM010000088.1:0-2254 GCA_035566155.1 Steroidobacteraceae bacterium
GAGGCAATGGGTAGCGTCGATGAGCTCAACTGCGCAATCGGAGTCCTCGTGTCGGGCGGACTGCCGGTACCCGCAGCGGCCAACTGTCTGACCGAGATCCAGCACGACCTGTTTGATCTGGGCGGAGAACTTGCGATCCCCGGCTCACATCTGGTAGGGGAGCAACGTCTGGCATGGCTCGAGGAACAGCTCGAGCAGTTCAATGTTGCGCTGCCGCCGCTGAAGGAATTCGTACTGCCGGGCGGAGGCACTGCCGCCGCCGCATGCCACGTTGCGCGCGCCGTGTGCCGCCGCGCTGAACGGCGCTGTTGGGGGCTGGCCCGCGCCGAGACCGTTGACTCGGCATCGCTGCGCTATCTCAATCGCCTGTCCGATCTGCTGTTCGTGCTGGCGCGGGTCTTTGCCCGCGCGCAGACCGGACAGGAACCGCTGTGGCAGCGCAAGCGCAACTCGTCCGCTGATCAGGATATCGGTTCCGGCGGGACTTCAGACCAGTAGGTTTTTCAGCCGGGGCCAGTCGAACGCCGGGCCGGGGTCGGTCTTGCGTCCCGGCGCAATGTCGCTGTGTCCGACCACGCGCGATTGACTCAGACTCGGATAAGCCTCGCACAACGCGCCGATCAATCGGCTCAATGATAGGTACTGCGGCTCGGCGTAGGGAATGTGATCGGCACCCTCGAGTTCGATACCGATTGAGAAATCGTTGCACGCTTCGCGTCCCTGATAGACCGACTTACCGGCATGCCAGGCACGCGCCGCGAACGCTACGTACTGTGTCACGGCACCGTCGCGCCGGATGACTGCGTGCGCGGAGACGCGCAGTGGTGCGACCGAGGCGAAACTCGGGTGCGCGTCGGGGAGCAGATTCCCGGTAAACAGCCGATCGATCCAGGGTCCGCCGAACTCCCCCTCCGGCAGGCTGATGCCATGCACGACGATCAATGTCGGCGTGACACCGGCAGGTCGCTCATCAAAATGAGGCGACAGCACCTGGCGCACGCCAACCAACAGTCCGGTTACCGGATCGATGCGAAGAGCACTGTGCATGTTGAACTCGCATGATGCCAAAATGCAGCGATGGGTACAGCGAGCACTAGTTTGCGCCAGACGCGTTGTTACGTCGCGGGGCCGTTACACGCCGGGGACACGCTGTCGCTGCCTGAGGGCGCATCCACGCATCTGGGCAGGGTACTGCGAGCACGGGTCAACGACGCCGTCACGCTCTTCAACGGTCAGGGTGGTGAGTATGAAGCTCAGATTCTGACGATCGATCGGCACAGCGTGCGGGTACGGATCGGCGCGCACGTGGCGGTCGAGCGCGAATCCCCTCTTCGGCTGACCTTGCTGCAGTCGATCGCCCGGGGCGAAAAAATGGATCTCATCGTGCAGAAGGCGACCGAACTCGGCGTGAGTGCGATCGTCGCGCTTCAGGCCGAGCGCAGTGTGGTGCGACTGGGCGACGAGGCGCATCGAAAGCGTGCTGAGCATTGGCGCGCCATCGCGGTCAGCGCGTGCGAGCAATGCGGCCGCAATCGTATTCCGACCATCGAAGTGGTCGCAGACCTCCCCGCCGCACTTGCGCGTGCACCCTCGGGCGATACGCGTGTGCTGCTGGAGCCGGGCGCGCAGCAGGCGTTGGCAGAGCAGGCTCCGCGATCATCCGCAATGACGCTGCTGATCGGACCGGAAGGAGGCTTCGCGCCGGATGAGCTGGCGCTGGCGCGCGAGCAGCAGTTTATCCCCTGTCGCCTGGGTCCGCGGGTATTGCGTGCCGAAACGGCACCCCTTGCGGCGCTGGCGGTCATTCAGGCTGTGGCTGGAGATCTGCAGCACTAGGACCTGCCGCCTTGGAAATCGCTCTCTGCGGCCGCATGATCGATGGCAGGTGCCCATTTGCGCGTGAATCAGCTGCCATGCTACCAACGGACCTGTCGCCCGGCACCATCGTCGTCTTCCGCGCCAGCCATCGCAAGCAATGCGAGGAGCGCGCTTTCATGCTCGCCGCGGTGGGAATCTCCTCTGAGCTGGCATTTGACGGGCTGGACTACGTCGTCAGGGTTGCGCAGGACGATGCGCCGCGCACCGTCGGGCATCTGACTCAGTACGAGGCCGAGCGACGTCCGAAACCGCCGCCCCCACCGCCACCGCCGACTCTGCCGAATGCCTGGGTCGGCTGCGTCATCTATGTCATGACGCTGGTGGCAATCGGGCTGCTGATCTCCAACGGCTTCTGGCGCCTGGATGCATTCGATCG
>DATMRM010000089.1:0-3105 GCA_035566155.1 Steroidobacteraceae bacterium
GCTGCTCAATGTCAAGCTGGATGCGCATTCCGAGGTCGGCAAAGGCTCGCGCTTCGCGCTCACCCTGCCGGCGGGCCACGGTACCGTCCGCCGGACACCCCGGGCAGCAGCGGAGCCAGCGCCGCGCGCCGCGCACGCACCGACACGCGTTTTACTGGTGGAGGACGATGCCGCCGTGCGAGAGGCGACCCGTGTGCTGTTGAAGAGTGACGGCTATCACGTCACGGCCGTTGCCTCCCTGGCCGAAGCGCTGGCGCACGCGGCCAAAGACCCGCGTTTGGATCTGCTGGTGACCGACTATCATCTGCGCGACGGACAGACCGGCATGCAGGTCATTGCGGCGCTGCGCGAGGCCCTGCGGATTCCCTTGAGAGCGATCCTGATCACCGGCGACACCTCTGCGGCCGTACACGGCCTGCGCATGGACCCCCATGTGCGGCTCGCGAGCAAGCCGATCAAGGCCGAGGAGTTGCTGGGGATGCTCACTGCCCTGCTCAATGCCTGAGCGGCAGCCCAGCCAGACCGGTTGAGCCGCTCAGGGGGCAGAGTCGGCCCTGGTAGCGCCTTGTCCGTCGCTGTCCTCGAGGTCCAGTACCATCCGCACCAGGTGAGCGAGCGAGGAGGCGCCCATCTTCTCCATTACGCGGGCACGGTGAATCTCGATGGTGCGCTGGCTCAGGCCGAGATCGGCGGCCATGACCTTGTTGGCCTTTCCGCTCGTCACCAGCGCCAGCACCTCACGCTCGCGTGGCGTCAGCGTCTCGTACTGCTCGCGAATGCGGCTGCGCTCGCCGAGCTCGGCGCGATTTGCCCCATCCTTCTCCAACGCCCGCTGAATGCGGTCCATCAGGTCCTGATCCCGAAAGGGCTTTTGCAGGAAATCGAAGGCCCCCTGCTGCATGGCCGCTACGGCCATGGGAACATCACCATGCCCGGTGATGAAAATTACCGGAATGACGGCACCGCGCAGGTTCAATTGCTGTTGCAGCTCGAGGCCGCTCATACCGGGCATGCGCACGTCAAGGACCAGGCACCCGGGCTGCAGCGGGTCGTAGCTCGCCAGGAACTCCTGAGCGGAGACCAATGTCGTGGCACTCAGGCCAACCGACTTGACCAGCAGCCGCAGCGAGTTGCGCACGGCTTCGTCGTCATCGACTATGAAAACAATCGGTAATCCCTGATTCATGTCTGCTCCCCGCGATTCACCACCGGCAGGCGCAAGGCGAAGCAGGCACCGACCGGAACGTTCGGCCGATAATCCAGTGTACCGCCGTGCTCTGCGATGATGGTACGGCTGATCGCAAGGCCGAGGCCCGCGCCGGCGGGTTTGGACGTCCAGAATGGATCGAACAGGTGCGGGGCGACGCTCGGGGAGACCCCGGGGCCGCTGTCACACACCGATACCTCCACCTCTCCGTCGCGGGTCCGGGAAGTGCGCACGACGATCTCACGCGGTTTTGCAGGAGTCTCGGCAAGTGATTCGACGGCGTTGCGCACCAGATTGAGTATGACGTGCTGGATCTGGGTTCGGTGCACCTCCAGGCGCGGCAGCCCGTCGCTGAGCTCGAGGCGGTATTGCACATCGTGGGCCTGCGCATCCGAGCGCACCAGGGCGGTGAGTTCAGTGATCAGCACGTTGATCTCGGTCGGTTCGCGCCGATCGACGAGCGGGTGCGCCAGGCTGCGCAACCGACGGATGGTGTCCCCGGCACGCACCGCCTGTGCCGCGATTTCTTTCAGGGCGCCCCGTACCTCTTCGAGATCCGCATCCGGCCGGCCCAACAGCCGGTCGCAGGCATGAGCATAGTTCGCAATCGCCGCCAGCGGCTGGTTGAGTTCGTGGGCGATGCCGGACGCCATCTCACCGACGGTGGCAAGGCGAGATACGTGCCACAAACGCTCCTGCAGCCGACGCGCGTGTTCCTCGCCCTGGCGTCTTGGCGTCATGTCATGGACGAAACCGACAAAGCGTGGCGGCTCGCTGTCCGCGACCGCGCGGACCAGCAGGAATGCCGGAAAGACGCTGCCGTCTTTTCGCCGTGCGCTCACTTCACGACCGTTTCCGATAATGCGCGCAACGCGAGTCGCCGCGTATCGTGCCAGGTGGCCGTCGTGCGCAATACGATCCGGCTCGTTCATCAGCACGTTGACATTGCGATCCAGCACTTCCTGTGCCTGGTAGCCGAACAGCCGCTCGGCTGAGCGATTGAAGGCCTGAATGCAGCCGAGATGGTCGATCACCACGATCCCTTCGACGGCGGCATCCAGCAGCGAACGCAGCTCTTGTTCAAGCGGACGATAGGCGGACATGCGGGAAATTATGCATGCCGGGCTCAGGCCGCGTCTCTAGGTATGTTCCGCAACCACAGACGCCCCTGGAGGCGGGAGATCGGCCGGGGGGCGGGGGATGAGTCGCGCGCGCATCCAGGCTCAGGCACGCGCGCTTCTGAGATCGCTCCCGTCCGTTGCGGCGCTGCCGACACCGATGAGCCAGCTCTCCAAATCCGATCTTGGCAGCGGTCGGCTGTGGAGGTAGCCCTGTGATTCATCGCAGCCTTCGCGCACCAGGTAATCCAACTGCGCCTGAGTCTCGACGCCTTCCGCGACGGTCGTCATGTCGAACGCATGCGCCAAACCGATGATCGTGGAGACCAGCGTGCAGCTCCTGCGGTCCGTCGGCAGACGGCTGGTGAACACCCGGTCGATCTTGAGAGTGTCAATCGGCAGCTCCGACAGGCGGCTGAGCGAGGAGAAACCCGTACCGAAGTCATCAATTGCTATACGAACGCCCGCGGCGCGCAACAGCCTGAGCGCGTGGACGCACGATGAGGAGTCGCCGGAAAGCACACCCTCGGTGATCTCGAGGTCGATCCCCCAGGCCGGATCGCCAGCCAGATCGCCGATGGCCTCGAGAACCTCGCCGGCAATGTTGCGTTGTCGCAGCTCCGCGGGAGAAATATTGATGGCCACTCTGATGGGCGGCAGGCCCTTGCAGCGCCAGGCGCGACAGTCGGACGCCGCTTGCCTGAGCACCCAGGCGCCGGTCGCCCCCATCAGGCCGGCGGATTCGAGCAGCGGCAGGAAGATTCCTGGCGCGATCAGTCC
>DATMRM010000090.1:0-6224 GCA_035566155.1 Steroidobacteraceae bacterium
CACGATGTCGATACTGTGATTTTCCATCAGCTCGCCGTAGGACGGGCGGTTGATGAGCGCCATCACCCGCTTGGCGCCCAGGCGCTTGGCCAGCATGGCCGAGAGCACATTGGCTTCCTCCGAGTTCGTCAACGCCGCGAACACGTCGGCGCTGTCGATGTTCTCCTCGATCAGCAGTTCCTCGTCAGCGGCATCGCCGTTGAGCACGATGGTGTTCTCCAGTATCTCGGAGATGCGCCGTGCGCGTGCCGGTTCGCGCTCGATCAATTTGACCTGATTGCTCTTTTCCAGCGTCCGCGCCAGGCGCAGTCCAATGTTGCCACCGCCGGCGATCACCAGGCGTCGCACCGGATCCTCACTGCGGCGCAGTTCCGCCATCACGCGGCGCAGATCGTCCGAGGCGGCTACGAAGAAGATCTCATCGTTTTCCTGGATCACGGTCTCGCCGGTGACCTCGATCAGACGGTCGTTGCGATAGATGGCGGCAACGCGCATCTCGGTGTCGGGCAGATGCTCGCGCAGCGTTTTCAACGCGCGTCCGACCAGCAAACCATCGCCGCGGGTACGTACCCCCACAAGCTGGACGCGTCCGTCGGCGAAGTCCACTACCTGTAGGGCGCCCGGATACGACAGCAGGTGAGCAATGTACTCGGTGACGAGCTGCTCGGGGCTGATCCACACGTCGACCGCGAGCGCACCTTCGGCGAACAACTGCTCGCGCGTGGTGTACTCCGGTGCCCTCACACGGGCGATTTTGGTGGGCGTGCGATAGAGAGCCTGCGCAATGCCGCAGGCAACGATGTTGACCTCATCGCTGCTGGTGAGCGCTACCAGGATGTCGGTGTCGGCGATCCCTGCGGCTTCCAGCACCGCGGGATAGGAACCGTTGCCGGCCACGGCACGAATGTCGAGCCGGTCCTGCAGATCGCGCAGCACGTCGTCATTGGTGTCGACAACCGTGACTTCGTTGGCCGGCTCGCGCGAGAGGTGGTAGGCCGCGGTGCGTCCGACTTGGCCGGCGCCCAGGATCAGGATCTTCATCGCGCTTGCGCTCCGTCGCTGCTACATCACTTCGAGATTCGCGTATTGCAGCATCAGCCACTTGGAGCCCTGCTGCTCGAAATTGACCTGTACGCGTGCGTGCGGCCCCTGACCTTCCACGGTCAGAACCACGCCTTCCCCAAACTTGCCGTGTCGCACCCGTGTCCCCAACCGCATGCCGCCGCCGATCGACTCTGTGAGCGATCTGGTATCCCAGCCGCGCCGACGCTTCGGCACAGCGATGGAAGAGGGCAGGTGCGACTGTGAAACCCGGATGCGAGGCCTGACTTCCGCAATCATTGCGGGCGGAATTTCCTGGATAAATCTCGAAGGTGCATTGTAGCTGTCCACGCCATGCATCCGGCGTTGTTCAGCATAAGTGAAATAGAGCTGCTTCATCGCGCGCGTCATGCCGACGTAGCACAGCCGGCGCTCCTCCTCGAGGCCGTCCAGATCGTTGACCGAGCGCTGGTGTGGGAACAGCCCATCTTCCAGGCCACACAGGAAAACCAGCGGAAACTCCAGGCCCTTCGCGGTGTGCAACGTCATCATCTGCACACAATCTTCCCACGCATCGCCCTGGGCCTCCCCCGACTCCAGGACCGCATGCGCGAGGAAGCTCTGTAGGGGAGGCATGTCGCCTTCGGGTTCGTAACCACGCGCGGCGCTGACCAGTTCCAGCAGATTCTCGACACGGGCCTCCCCGCGGTCGGCCTTGTCCTTCTGATAGTGCTCGATCAGAGCGCTGCCGGTGATGGCCTGATCGACCTGCTCGTACAACGGCAAGGCCTCAATGCCGTGCGCCAGCTTCTCGATCAGTTGCATGAACCCGAGCAACGCCGTCGCCGCGCGCCCGACCTCGCCGGAGGAGACCGAGGCGGCCGCAGCACGCCAGAGCGAGCTACCGGCGCCGCGGGCCGCCTCTCGAATCGCATCCACGCTTTTGGCACCGATTCCGCGTGGCGGCAGATTCACCACCCGTTCGAAGGACGCATCATCGTCACGATTGGTGATCAAGCGCAGGTACGCGAGCGCGTCTTTGATCTCGGCGCGCTCGAAGAACCGCAGTCCGCCGTAGACGCGATAGGGCACGCGCGCCTGGATGAGCGCTTCTTCGAAGGCTCGTGACTGCGCGTTCGACCGATAGAGAATGGCGCATTCGCGCCGCACGCCGCCGCGCTGGGTCCACTCGAGGATGCGCGTCACGACGAAGTCCGCCTCATCGCGCTCGTTGTACGCCGCGTACAGCTTGACCGGCTCGCCTTTGGCGCCACTGGTCCACAGGGTTTTACCCAGTCGTCCAGTGTTGTTCGCGATCAGCGCGTTGGCCGCATCGAGAATCGAGGAAGTCGAGCGATAGTTCTGCTCCAGCCGGCACAACTGGGCGTGCGGGAAATCCTGGCGGAACTTGTGCAGATTCTCGACTTGGGCTCCGCGCCAGCGGTAGATCGAATTGTGAGTCACCACACCTTGCGCGACGAAGTTGTGCGTGCGCTCGACATTGATGTCAAAGACCTCGGCGTCGAAGTCCTCGTGGCTGATGTGTTCGATCACCTCGAATTTCCCCTGATCCGTCGCCATCACCATTCCGGGGCGGATGCTCGCGGCAGTGATGAATGGCAGCGACGTCTCCAGCATGCGGCCTTGCAGGACGTATCGGCCATCCAGTCGGTCGCGGATGCTGCGTGCGATTGCCATCAGCTCGCCGAAGTCGTCCCGAGCTGTCTCATAACGCCAGCTGTCACGGTGCCGTCTTGCAGCCCGAACACGCAAGCCCAGGCTCTCCAGGGTTGCCCGATCCCCGGTGCTATGGCCGACCATACAGATAGTGTGCATCGGTGAACTGCCACGTCGGTCGGCGCACAGCGTGATGACGATGTTCCGCCTGCTCGAATTGCGACTTCGTGGCAAATGGTGAGGTCGGTCGATATCGAGAGCCACCTCTTCGAGCAGTCGCTCGGCGGCGAGTGTGGTGTCGATCGATTTGAAGACGCGCGCGATAGAGCACGGATCGTGTACCAGGGGGTTGAGCGCCTTACCTTCCTGGGGTGTGGACGGCAGCGTCGGCAAGCCAAAGCGCAGCGACGTCGTCATCTCATCGAAGCGCGCCTCGTTCTCATTCTGGTGCGTCCGAATGATCCAGACCGCATCGGCGTGCTCCTGAATCGCGCGTTGCTTGAATCCAAGCATCGGCTTCGCCTGACCCTTCGGGTAGAGCTGCGAGGTGCCGAGGCGGTAACCGATACCTTCCTTATGCATCAGATACAGAAAGCAGGTCTGAGGCGTCTCACCTAATACGTAGCCCGCGAAATGCGTATGCTCCGGCGTGCTCTTGATCAGCGCGCCGGAGCGCAAGTGCAAGCGGATAAGCCTCCCCCGCCGCCGATGGACAAAGCGCTCCGTGACGCGGGCCGGCCGCAGATCGCCGCCGCCATAGCTGGACATCACCAGCTCGCCCGGCGCAATCGACTCGATGGGCCGTTTCGTTCCGTCTCCCATGCTCACCAGCGTGCCGGCGGCGAGACATTGATCGTCATCACCCACGACAAACGGCGCCCCTTCCGATCCCACCAGCAGCCTTATCCATGCATACTGGATCGAATTGGTGTCCTGGAACTCATCGACCAGGACGTGACGAAACCGTCGGCGATAGTGCTGCAGCAACTCGCTGTCGTCGCGCCACAGTTCGAATGCGCGCAGCAGCAGCTCGGCGAAATCGATGACACCTGAGCGTGCACAAGTTTCCTCGTACAGCGCATACAGTTTGATCATCTGCTGCTCGGTCGGATCGTGGCCGGCGTGCAGGTTCTGCGGGCGGCGGCCCTCGTCCTTGTGCTTGTTGATGAAGTACTGTACGTCGCGCGGTACCCAGCGCGTTTCGTCCAGACCCTGGGCTTTCAGCAGTTTCTTGATGAGCCGCGCCTGATCCTCAGCGTCCAGGATCTGGAAGCCCTGCGGCAGACGCGCCTCGCGCCAATGCAAGCGCAGCAGACGATGGGCGAGGCCATGAAAGGTCCCCAGCCACAGCGCGCCGCCAGGGGAGCCCAGCAACTTCTCAACGCGACCGCGCATCTCGGCGGCGGCCTTGTTAGTGAATGTGACGGCCAGAATTCCGTGGGGTGAAACACCCTCGGTCTGAATGAGCCAGGCGATGCGGTGAATCAAGACGCGCGTTTTGCCGCTACCCGCGCCGGCCAGTACCAGTACCGGTCCGAGCGGGGCGGCGACGGCCTCGCGCTGGGCGTCGTTCAACGGATTCAGAATGGGCGATAGGTCCATGAGGGCCGCGAATTCTACCCTTACCAGCGATTGCGCAGTTCCCTCAGGGCGAGAAATACCTCGCGCGGGCCGGGCGTGTTTTTCCACTCGGTCCGGGAACGCAGCCCCTCGATGATCTCGGGACTCTCGAGCCGCAGAAAAGCGTTGAATTGACGCTCTTCGCCCAGATTGGTGACCGGCATGTTCTCGGCGGCGAGTCCACTGCAGCGCTGCGCCATCTCGCGGGCTGCGGCATTGGATGGTTCCCGATCGAGCGTGAAGCCAAGATTGCGCACCAGGTACTCATGACCCGGAAATACCCGCGTGGCGTCGGGCAGCCGCGACAGCGTCGAGCTGAAACTGTCGTATAGCAGCCGCGGATCGCCACCGTGAATACAATTGCCGACCCCCGCATTGAACAGCGTATCGCCGGAAAACAGCGCCGGCACGTCGTTGTCCTGCGGCGAGCCATACAGGCACAGATGCGCACGCGTATGACCGGGTGTGTCCAGGCAGCGCAGTTCGACCGAGCGCCCGATGCGAACGCTGTCACCACCGTTGAGACCGTGGGTCACCCCCTCGATGCGAGCCGCCGCGTCCCGGTGCGCCAGCACCGCGGCACCGGTGGCGGCCACCATGTCGGCATTGCCGCCGGTGTGGTCCACGTGCTCATGGGTGTTGAAGATCTGGCGGATCGTCCAACCGAGCTCGCGTGCGCGACGCAGGCAGCGCGCCGCATCGAGCGGATCGACCGCCAGCGCCTCACCGGTTGCGCCACAGGCGATCAGATAATGGAAGTTGCGGCCGGCATTGGCCGCCCAGACGCGCTCTATCAGCATGATGCCTACCTACGTGTCTCGTGGCGATCAGGCAATATTAAGCGCATGCAGCTCTTTGTCGTAGGCGTCGTGCTGTTTGCAGCGCTGATTCATGCGTCCTGGAACGCGCTGCTCAAGACCGGCTCGGACACGGTCCTGACGACCGCACTGATGACCACGGCTGCAGCCTGCATCGCGGCTGTGGCGCTGCCCTTTCTGCCGGTACCCGCCGCCCCGAGCTGGCCCTACATGGCAGGCTCAGTGGCGCTGCAATTCATCTACTACACGCTGCTGGTGCGCGCCTATGCGACCGGCGACATGAGTCATACCTACCCGATCATGCGCGGCGGCGCACCGTTCATCGTCGCAGCGCTCAGTGCATCGCTGATCGGCGAGCCGCTGACGGCAGCACGCTGGCTGGGTGTGGGCCTGATCTGCGGCGGCGTGTTGGGTCTTGCGATTCACCGCACTGCACGCCCGACACCGCACCACGCGGCGACCGCCTATGCTTTGGCCAACGCCGGCGCGATCGCCGCCTACACGCTGGTCGATGGCATGGGGGTGCGAAAGTCGCAGGCGCCGGCGTCGTACACGCTGTGGCTGTTTCTTCTGATCGGCGCCGTGCGCCTGGGCTGGACATTCCTGCTGCGGCGGCGTGAGCTGCTCGGGTATCTGCGTCGTTACTGGCCGCAAGGCGTGGCCGGCGGTGTCGGTACCCTCAGTGCGTATGGTCTGGCGCTGTGGGCCATGACAGTGGCCCCCGTCGCACTGGTCGCCGCGTTGCGCGAGACGTCGATCCTGTTTGCGACAGTGATTTCTGCGCTGGTACTCAAGGAACGCGTGACGCCGATGCGTGTGGTTTCCGCGGTTCTGATCGCAGCCGGGGCTGCGACGCTAGCCGCGCAGCGCCGGTAGCAGCCCCTGCAGATAGTGATCGGCCAGCAGGCCGAGGAACAACCACATCAGATAGCTGATCGAAAAGCGGAACATGCGCATCGGCAATTCGTCGCGCCCATATACCTTCAGAGCGATCGCTTGCCACAGGAACCGAGCGTTGAGTACCACAGCGAAGCCCAGGTAGAGCAGTCCGCTCATGCCGGTCATGTA
>DATMRM010000091.1:0-2426 GCA_035566155.1 Steroidobacteraceae bacterium
GTTCTGCTGTATACCGAAATGATCACCGCGTCGGCGATCATTTATGGCAATCGCCAGCGGCTGCTACAGTTCGATCCGGAAGAGCAGCCCCTGGCGCTGCAGCTCGGAGGCAGTGATCCGGCACAACTGTCGATCGCGGCCCGGGCAGGGCAGGACCTTGGGTTTTGCGAGATCAATCTGAACTGCGGCTGTCCCAGCGACCGCGTGCATACGGGCGCTTTCGGGGCCTGTCTGATGATGCGACCGGAGCTGGTTGCCGAGTGCGTGGAGGTCATGTCTGCGTCCGTCTCGCTACCGGTCACCGTCAAGATGCGCATTGGCGTTGTCAGCGGACCGCAGGCGCGCTTGCAAGTGGGACGGTTCGATGAAAACGACTATCAACAGCTGCACAGCTTCACGGAAAAAGTCGCCGCGGCCGGCTGTCGCCGTTTCATCGTTCATGCCCGCAAAGCCGTGCTCGGTGGGCTCTCGCCGCGCGAGAATCGCGAAGTGCCGCCGCTGCGGTTCGATGTCGTCCAGCGACTGAGGGTGGACTTTCCCGCGCTTTCGATCGGTGTGAACGGGGGACTACGCACTGTCTGTCAATGCCGACAGGCGTTAGCGTGGGCGGATGGGGTTATGCTGGGACGAGAGGCCTATCATCGACCTTACCTGCTGGCGCAGTTGCATCGAGAGCTCTTCGACGGGGATTGGCGCTGTCCGGAGCCGGCGCAACTGCTTGAGCGGATGGCGATCTATGCACAGCGGCAACTGTGTGCCGGGGAGCGGTTGTCCTCGATTACGCGGCATATGCTGGGCCTGTGCACCGGCCAGCCGGGGGCGCGGCGTTTCAGACAGCGTCTGTCCGAGGGCGCGAGGCAGATTCAGCCGGGCCCGCAGGCGTCCGCCGATGCGGCCAGGCTACTGCGTGACGTGGCGGGCCTCTGCGTGGCGGAAAGCATGGCTCGCGTATAATCTCGCGCTGGCGCCCGCTTAATCAACTATTCTCCGTTGCAAGACAACTCATTGCAGTAACAGTCGGAATACATGGGCAAAGACATTGAGCTCGTGATCCTGTTTGCCGACGTCGTCGGCTCTACCCGCTTGTTCGAAGTGATGGGGGATCTGAAAGCGCGCGACATGGTAACGACTTGCGTGGACCTGATGCGCAGCGCGACCGAGCAACACAATGGCACGGTCATCAAGACGATCGGCGATGAGGTGATGGCCACGTTTCCGACCGCCGATGACGCCCTCAACGCGGCGGGTCAGATGCAAAAGGAGATCGCGACCCATAGCGACCTGAAGGTGGAGGGCCAGCCCGTGGCGATACGGATCGGCTGCCACTTCGGTCCCGTGGTACTCGAATCCAAGGATGTGTTTGGCGCCAGCGTACACACCGCCAACCGCATGACCAGCCAGGCCAAGGCAGGCCAGATCATCACCACCGCCGCCACGGTGGAGCGACTCTCACCCGAATGGCGCGCTTCGGTGCGACAGATCGATGTCGCGACCATCCGCGGGCAGGGCGGGGAGGTGGCGCTGTATGAGGTGCTGTGGCAGACCGAGGATGTCACCAGCATGCTGCCGGCCATTGCGCTCACCGGTCGCGACAACCGCAAGCCGCAACGGCTGCGTCTGTCAGTGCAGGATCGCGAGCTGATCCTGGATGAGAACCGGCCGCAGATCGCGATTGGTCGTGCCGATGACAACGACGTCGTGATACGTGGCAACCTGATCTCGCGCCTGCACGCGCGCATCGAATTCAGCCGTAACCGTTTCACGCTGACGGATCAGAGCACGAACGGCACGTTCGTGCAGATCTCGGGTGAAGAGGAAGCCTTCGTCCGCCGTGACAGCATGCCGATCAAGGGTCAGGGGTTGATCGGGCTGGGTCGCGTGCCCGACCGCGACTCGCCCCTGACGATTCACTTCGTCTGCGAGGACAGCTAGCTCCTGGCTTTCAGTCGACGCTCGACCTCATCGACTTCCGCCACCAGCTTCGCTGGCAGGCGTGAGCCGTACTGCAGAAGATACTTGCGGAAGTCGCTCATCTCTTTGACCCAGGCTTCGTTCGGGATAGCGGTCAGTTCAGTGAGCGTCGCCTGATCGATCGTCATCCCCTGGGTGTCGATGTCGCCCGGCCGGGGAATGAATCCGATCGGCGTATCGACGGCGCCGCCGCGGCCCGCGCAGCGATCCAGCACCCATTCCAGCACCCGCAGGTTGTCGCTGTAGCCCGGCCACAGGAATTTGCCGGCCGCGTTTTGGCGGAACCAGTTGACGTGGAAGATGCGCGGCGGATTCTTCAGCCTGGCACCGAGGTTCAGCCAGTGCGTCCAGTAGTCGCCGTAGTTGTAGCCGGCAAATGGCTTCATTGCCATGGGGTCACGGCGCACCACACCTACCGCACCGCTCTGGGCAGCGGTCGTTTCGGAGGCGACCGA
>DATMRM010000092.1:0-20572 GCA_035566155.1 Steroidobacteraceae bacterium
GGATGATGCGGCCCTCATGCTCGGTGATCGAGCAGAAAGTACAGCCGCCGAAACAGCCACGCTGGATCGCCACCGAGAAGCGAATCATCTTGTAGGCTGGAATGAGTGCCTCGCCATAGGCGGGATGCGGTCTGCGCTGAAAAGGCAGGTCATAGATCCAGTCCATCTCCGCGCTGGTGAGCGGAATGGGCGGCGGATTCAGCCACACCTGCTGTGAGCCATGCGCCTGCACCAAAGCGCGGGCGTTTCCGGGATTGGACTCCAGATGCAGGATGCGCGAGGCATGGGCGTACATCACCGGATCGTCGGACACCTGCTCGAACGCCGGCAGCCGAATGACGCTGCGTTCGCGATCGGCGTTGCGCACCCGCCGCACGAAACGCACGACCTGCGCACCGTCGCCGCAGGCCTGTGGTGCACTCGCGGCCCGAGGTTCCGCGGCGTATGGATCCACGGGCGGCATCAGCGCTCCGGGTGCGTCCAGGTGAGTCGAATCGATCTCGATCCAGTCAGCGCACATCGAGCGCTGGATGAACGCGGTACCGCGGATGTCCTGCAGCGCCTCAATGCGCTCGCCGGCGTCGAGTCGGCGCGCGATCTCGATGATCTGTCGCTCGCCGTTGCCATACACCAGCAGATCCGCTTTCGCGTCCAGCAGGATCGAGCGGCGCACTTTCTCGGACCAGTAGTCGAAGTGCGCGATGCGTCGCAGCGAGGCCTCGATGCCCCCAATCACGATCGGCACGTCGCGCCAGGCTTCGCGCGCGCGCTGCGCATAGACGATGACCGAGCGATCCGGTCGTCTGCCGCCCTCCCCACCGGGAGTGTACGCATCATCGCTGCGCACCCGTCGGTCCGCGGTGTAGCGGTTGACCATCGAGTCCATGTTGCCGGCGGTGATACCGAAGAACAGGCGCGGCTTGCCCAGGACGCGTAGGCCTTCTGCGCTGTGCCAGTCCGGCTGCGCGATCACACCGACCTTCAGCCCCTGCGCTTCGAGCACCCGGCCGATGATCGCCATGCCAAAACTGGGATGATCAACGTAGGCATCGCCGGAGACGACCACGACATCGCACTGATCCCAGCCGAGCGCCTGCATCTGCGCGCGCGAAGTAGGCAGGAATGGTGCGGCGGCGAAGCGCGGCGACACCCGGGCGGAACGAAGGTCAGGGGCGGCTAACATGGCACCCCATTATAGCCGGCGGTGTCAATAGCCCGACGCACTTGTCCATTGCCGTTCGGATTCACATAAAATCCGCTCATCATGAGCCCGCGTGCGCATGACGCGATCGTCGTGCGCGGCGCGCGTCAGAATAACCTTCGCGATCTCGATCTGGACCTGCCGCTCAACGAGCTGATCGTCGTGACCGGTGTGTCCGGCTCGGGCAAATCCTCATTGGTTTTCGACACCCTGTACGCGGAAGGCCAGCGCCGTTATGTCGAGACCTTCTCGCCCTACGCGCGCCAGTTTCTCGACCGCATGGACAAGCCGCAGGTGGACCGCATCGAGCGTATCCCGCCCGCGATTGCCATCGATCAGGTCAACCCGGTGCGCACGTCGCGTTCCACCGTCGGCACGATGACCGAGCTGAACGATCATCTGAAGTTGCTGTTTGCGCGCGCGGCGCGTCTTGACTGCCGCCAGTGCCACAAGCCAGTGCGGCGCGACAACGCGCAGAGCATCGCTGACGCGTTGCCTGGGCTGCTGGCCGAATTCGAGCGTCCGCTGCTGCTGATCTGTTTCCCGGTACCGCTGCCAGCGCAGCTGAAGATGGCGGAGTTGAAAGCGGAGCTGGAAAAGCTCGGCTACGTTCGCATCCATCAGGAGCAGCCCAAGCTCCTGACGATGATTCAGGATCGCCTGCGCCTGCAGGGCGAGGATCGCAGCCGACTGGTCGAGGCGCTCGAAGCCGCGCTGCGATCCGGTCACGGCCGCGTCAGCATTCATGCCCTGGATACCAAGGGCGCGGAGCGCGCGAGCCTTCGATTCTCGAACGACCTGCATTGCGCTGACTGTGACCTGCACTACCAGGACGCGACCCAGGGATTGTTCTCGTTCAATTCACCCTTGGGCGCCTGCGATACCTGTCGTGGCTTCGGTCGCATGATCGGGATCGACTATGGCCTAGTCGTGCCCGATACCGGCAAGTCGCTCGCTGGCGGAGCCATACGACCGTGGCAGACCCCCTCCTACAAGGAATGTCAGGACGATCTGCTGCGCTTTGGGAAAAAGCGTGGCATTGCGCTCGACACCCCGTGGCGCGAGCTGAGCGATGAACAGCGCCGCTGGGTCATCGAGGGCGAGGGAGCGTGGGAGAAGAAAGTCTGGTACGGCGCGCGCCGCTACTTTGCCTGGCTCGAGACCAAAGCCTACAAGATGCACATCCGCGTGCTGCTGTCGAAGTATCGAAGCTACACGCTGTGCCATACCTGCCAGGGCGCCCGCCTCAAACCGGACGCCTTGCTGTGGCGTCTGGGCGATTCTCACGGGCTGGCAATCCACGAGGTCATGCAGCTACCGATCGAGCGCTGCCACGAATTCTTCCTGCACTTGAGACTGCCGAAACCGCTCGATCAGGCGGCCGATCTGCTGCTGGGCGAACTGCGTACGCGATTGCGGTACCTGTGCGATGTCGGCCTGGGTTATCTGACGCTGGATCGTCAATCGCGCACGCTGTCCGGCGGCGAGGTCCAGCGCATCAATCTGACCACGGCGCTCGGTACCTCGCTGGTGAACACGCTGTTTGTCCTGGACGAGCCCTCGATCGGGCTGCACCCGCGCGACATGCAGCGCGTGATCGGAGTCATGAAGCGCCTGCGCGACGCCGGCAACACGCTGCTGGTCGTGGAACACGATCCGCAGATCATGATCGAGGCCGACCGCATTCTCGATCTGGGGCCCGGTGCCGGCGAACACGGCGGATCGATCGTCTGCTACGGCACGCCGCGCGAAGTGATGGTCCATCCGAGCTCGGCCACCGGAGCGTGGCTGGCGGGCAGACGCCGTTTGCCGCCGCTGCACGCAACGGCCGATTCACCCCGGCGGACGGGTAATGCGGCGACGCTTCGCCTGACCGGCGCCGCCGAACACAATCTCAAGCAGCTCGATGTCGACATACCGCTGCATCGGCTGGTATGCCTGACGGGGGTCTCCGGCTCGGGCAAGTCAACCCTGGTTCAGGATGTGTTATTTCCAGCGTTGCAGAAGGCGCACGGCAAGCCGAGCGAATCGCCCGGTGCCTTCCGGACTCTCTCGGGTGCGGAGCTGATTGATGCGGCCGTGCTCATCGACCAGACACCGATCGGCCGCACCACGCGTTCCAATCCGGCCAGCTACGTCGGCGCATTCGATGAGATTCGCGCCCGCTTCGCGCAGGAACCGGAATCCCGGCTGCGCCGCTACACCGCAGGAACCTTCAGCTTCAATAGCGGCAATGGCCGCTGCCCGGCATGCGGCGGCAACGGTTTCGAGCATGTGGAGATGCAGTTCCTGTCGGATGTGTATCTGCGCTGTGGCGAATGCAACGGTTCGCGCTATCGCAGCGAGACGCTGCAGGTGCGCATCGCGGGTGCCAATAACAGGCGCGCCCACATCGCGCAAGTGCTCGATATGACTGCGACCGAGGCGCTGACGTTCTTCAGCGACGTGACTGCGATCTGTGCGCGGTTACAGCCACTGGTAGACGTCGGTCTGGACTACGTGCGGTTGGGGCAGCCGGTACCGACGCTGTCGGGCGGTGAGGCGCAGCGCCTTAAACTGGCTGGACACCTGGCGCAGGCCGCGCTCGGCAACGGCAGGAACAGCCGGGAAAAGGACAAACCCTCGCTCGGCAAGCTGCTGATCTTCGATGAGCCCACCACCGGATTGCACTTCGAGGACATCGCGCGGCTGGTGAGCGCATTCGGCCTGCTATTGCAGGCCGGTCACTCGCTGCTGGTGATCGAGCACAATCTGGACGTCATTCGAGCGGCGGACTGGGTCATCGATCTCGGTCCCGAAGGGGGTGATCGCGGCGGGGAAATCATCGCCGCTGCGACCCCGGGCGATCTGATGCGGATTGCGCGATCGCACACCGGCCGGGCGCTGTCTCAGTATGCGCAGGCGCAGTACACCGTCGCCGAGCCCAGCGGATCCTATGAGGCCGCGACCGTGACACCCGCTCACGGCAGCGTGACGGTGCGCGGGGCTCGCGAGCACAACCTCAAGAACATCAACGTCGAGATTCCGCACGAGCGCTTCACCGTGATTACCGGGGTATCCGGCTCCGGCAAATCAACCCTGGCTTTCGACCTGCTCTTCAACGAGGGCCAGCGCCGCTACCTGGAATCCCTGAACGCCTACGCGCGCCAGTTCGTACAGCCGGCAGCGCGTCCCGACATGGATGCGATTCACGGCATTCCACCCACGGTCGCGATCGAGCAGCGCGCCAGTCGTGGCGGGCTGAAGAGCACGGTCGCGACACTCACCGAGATCTACCATTTTCTGCGACTCATCTATGTGCGTCTGGGAACGCAGTACTGCCCGGACTGTCGTATCGCCATCGCGCCGCAAAGTCCCGAGTCGATCGTGGCGCAGATGCTGCGCGACTATCGCGGCCAGAGGATTCAGCTGCTGGCCCCATTGGTGGCACATCGCAAAGGCCACTATCGCGAGCTGGCACAGTGGGCCGCGGCGCGCGGCAGCAAACAGCTGCGCGTGGACGGGAAATTCGTCAGCACCGACCCGTTCCCGAGCCTGAAGCGTTTTGTGGAACATGTGATTGAGTTGCCGATCGGTGAGGTCGAGTGCAAGCCGCGGCAGGAAACCGCGTTGCGTGAAACCGTGGATGCGGCGATCGAACTGGGCAAAGGCGTGCTCGTCGCGCTCACCACCGCGGGCGCCAGCCAGACCCTCTCCACCCGCAGAGCCTGCCCCGGCTGCGGCCGCGGATTCCCGGAACCTGACCCGCGCCTGCTGTCATTCAACTCCAGTCAGGGCTGGTGCGCTACCTGTTTCGGCACGGGCGTGCAGGTTGAGAACTTCGAAGCCGAGCACACCGGTGAGGAAAGCCACTGGATGGCGGAGTCGACCGACGAGGGTCAGCGCAGCACCGAACAGGTCTGCGACAGCTGCCAGGGCGCCCGCCTGAATCCGCTGGCGCTGCAGCTGCGTTTTCGCGAGCGGTCGATCGCGCAGCTGACAGCGCTACCGGTCAGGGAGCTGAGTGTGTTCTTCGACAAGCTGCGCTTAGGCGCCCGCGAAGCGGCGATCGCACGCGATGCGATGGCGGAAATATGCAGCCGACTCGGGTTTCTGCAGCGTGTGGGCCTGGGCTACCTGGCGCTCGATCGCGCCGCGCCGACGCTCTCCGGCGGCGAAGCGCAGCGCATACGTCTGGCCGCGCAGCTCGGCTCCAACCTGCAGGGGGTTTGCTATGTGCTCGATGAGCCGACGATCGGGCTGCATCCACGCGACAATCAGGTGCTGCTGAGCGCGCTCGATCAACTCTCCGGCGCCGGCAACACGCTGGTGGTCGTGGAGCACGACGAAGACACGATCCGTCGCGCCGATCACATCATCGACTTAGGTCCTGGCGCCGGCGTGCGCGGCGGCGAAGTCGTAGCCTGCGGCTCGCCGCAAGCACTCGAGCGCAATCCGCAATCGGTCACCGGGCGTTTCCTGGCCCGGCCGCTGCAGCATCCGGCCACTCCACGCCGCAGCACCGATGCACGCAGTGCGGCGCTGGAAATCGAATCGGCCAGTTTGCACAACCTGCGCGACATCGATGTACGCATTCCGCTGGGCCGACTTGTCGTGGTCACCGGTGTGTCGGGCTCTGGCAAGTCTTCGCTCGCGCGCGACGTGCTCTATGCCAACCTGCGCGCCATCGTGGGCGCAAAGTCGGCACCGCGGTTGATCGGTGTCAAGGCGATGCGTGGCGCGGAGCGGATCGCCCGTGTGCTTGAGGTCGATCAAACACCCATCGGGCGCACGCCCCGCTCCTGCCCGGCCACCTATGTCGGTTTCTGGGATGACATCCGGCGGGTGTTCGCCGGCACCAGTGAAGCGCGCGTTCGCGGCTATGACGCCGGGCGCTTCTCCTTTAACACCAGCGGTGGCCGCTGTCCGGATTGTGAAGGCGCCGGCACCCGCACCATCGAGATGAGCTTCCTGCCGGACGTCAAGATTCCGTGCGAGCGCTGTGGTGGCAGACGCTTCGATCGCGAGACCCTGGAAATCCAGTGGCGCGCTCGCTCGGTCGGCGACGTGCTGGCGATGAACGTCGAGGAAGCCGTGCAGTTCTTCGCAGCGCATCCGCGCATTGCGCGCCCGCTGGCGCTGCTGGCCGATGTGGGGCTCGGCTACCTGACGCTGGGTCAGCAAAGCCCAACCCTGTCAGGCGGTGAAGCGCAGCGTATCAAGCTGGTGGCCGAACTGGCGCGTCTGACCGACTCACCGCGCGCGCGCCCGGGCCATACGCTCTATGTGCTCGATGAGCCGACTGTCGGTCTGCACATGGCGGACGTGGAAAAACTGATCGCCGTCCTGCATCGGCTGGCCGATGCAGGCCATTCCGTTGTGGTGATCGAGCACAATCTGGATCTGATGGCCGAAGCGGACTGGATCATTGATCTCGGTCCGGAAGCGGGGGCCGGAGGCGGTCGCGTCGTGGCGGCGGGTCCTCCGGCGGCCATTGCGGCCCGTAAGTCGCACTCGCATACTGGTGCGGCGCTGGCGCGTTTCCTGCTCGAACGCGCCGCGTAGTCGCCATATGGGTCACAACCTGGTTTGCTGGAAGTGCGGCGCGGACCTGTCAGCCCTGTCGCTGCCGCTGTCTCGCCGCGATGAGTGCAAGCGGTGCGGCGCGGACCTGCACGTGTGTCGCCTGTGCAGCGACTACGATGAGCACGTTGCCAAGAAATGCCGCGAACCGATCGCGGAAGAAGTCAACGACAAGACACGGGCCAATTTTTGCGATTACTTCGCACCGCGGCCGGGTGCCTATCAACCCCCTGACACCAGCACTGCAGCCAAGGCGCGTTCGGAACTCGAACGGCTGTTTGGACCGAAGACCTAGTTCCCGATCCGCTCTGACAGCCGCTCGAACAGCCGGCCGAGTCGTGAGGACTTGCCCTTGTTCGCCGGGGAGGACTTAGGAGCGGCGGCATTCGCAGCGGACTGGGTATTGAGCAATTCACCGCGACCATCGTCGACTTTCAGATCGCCGGCACCGAGGATTTCGAGCGTCTCTTCGAGCGTCAGCTTCTTGGGTTTGGCGGCCGCGGCCTTGGCCGCCATCTGCGCCGGTGTGCGCAGCTTCGCTCGCTTGCCGGGAGCACCCCGGACGGTACGCGCGGCTGGACCCAGGCGCGGCGGTAGATTCCTCTGCGGCGCGGCGGAGGCCTCACTCGGTGCAGGCGCCTTGTCTTCGATGAATTCGAACTGAGTCGTGGACACCAGCGTGCCCGGCGCCGGCTTGATCACGGCGGTCGCAGGCTTGGCTGGCGGCGATGTTTGCAGCGCCAGCTCCCCGGGCCGCGCGGCGTTCTTGGCGCGCTCGCGTTCGCGCGTCGTTACCGGAACGACCGACACGGTCGAGAATTCCGAGCGCACGTAGTGCGCCACCTGCTTGGCGGACACCGCATCGGTGAAGAAGCCCAGTCGCAGACCATACCAGCGACGCCCATCGCGATTGCCTTCGGCCCCATAGAGCGTATAGGCACTGAAAATCGCGAGCTGCGGGACTTGCGACACATCGATCGGTTTCACCGACCAGATCAGCTGTACCGCATAGCAAGGCTTTTCTGCCGCCGGTCCAACCCCCGCTTTGCCATCGGTGGACTTTGCGGCGACTGAGTCGGCCGACTCGAGCACCAGCATCGCGGCCTCGTCGTTGAGCACTTCGACCTCGGCAGGTACCGGCTTGTCGGCGGGCTTTTCAACTGGCTTCGCGGCCGGCTTCTCGAGCGGCTTTCGTGAGACCGGTATCACCGCCGCTTTGAGTTCGGGAATCTTCAGGTCCGCGGGCGGCTTCAATACCGGCGCGTGCACCGTGCTGTCCTCGAGCGAGGCAATCGCCGCACGCACATTATTCAGTGAGCGCGTAGCGGCCTGCGCCTCAGCATTGACTGCCGTGCTGGCAGGGTTTTCCGGCGTCTTGGCAGACGCGGTGAGGGTATGAGCGGGTTGGGCTGCGATCGAATCGGGACGCCGCCGCGCACCGTCATCCGGCAGCAGCTGGAACGACACCTCCTGTTCGGGCAGCTGCGGAACCTTGGCCGCCGCCGGCCCCGTGACCACAGGCGCAGCGGGCTCCGAAGGAGCAAGCAGCTGAGCGGGTGACGGCTCGGGCTTCGCCGCCACGGCAGCCGGTGGGGCTGTAAGCGCCGCAGTCGCGATGCTATCGCGTGGCCGTGCCGGTGCAACTTCCTGTCCGAGCGCCGCTGCCGGGGCCTGAGCCGCGGCGGCCGCCGCCGCGGCGCGCAAGCGTTGCCCGGGTGCCAGGCCCGCCCATGCGCCAGGGTAGATTTCACGCACGATGTCGAGCAGCTTTTCCGCCTCTTCCTGGGTTTCGAAATAACCCATGTGAAGGCGGAAGCGCTCGCGTCCTTCTTCACGACGACGCGAGACGAAGAAAGTGAATCGTTTGAGACCGGCGTGATCCGGTGGTGCGAGTGCGACCGGCGAGGTGGAGGAACATAGATTGATGACGAATGAGCTGCCTGCCGCGTTCATCGGCATCGCGCCTGTCGGAGTCGCTGCTTTCAGTTGCTCTTTAATCTGCGTCGCCTGCTGCATTCGCGTTGATCCCCGATTGCCCATACGGCCCAAATCAACACGGCACTCGGAAACATCGCGGCTGACTTCAGCGACAGATGTGCGGCTTGACGCGCGCATCGTAGCTTCGGCAACCCCGCTATCCCTTCCCTGTTTCTAAGGACCGGTGGCTTTGCGTCCCCGCCTTGCGACGGGTTTGCTCTTAAAAGTACAGAATCAGTGTGACAGTTCAAAGCGACAAATCAAGACTGAAGTTCTCGAAATTCGTCACGCTGTCGCACGATTGCAGCGCGTAATATAAATTCTGTTAAATACGGAACGTGCGCCGCAACAGGATTTATGTCTGGACGTTCGCCGCGAGTTTGCGCAGCTCGTCATAGGTGTAACGATAGACCCCTTTGCGCTGACTGCGCACCGTGCCGTACATGGCTGCGGCCACTGTTTCTGCCCCGATTGCCCGATAACGCGACCATTTCCCAATCAGCAGCGGATTGACGATGAGCATCGCCGGCTGCGCCACCACTTCGAGCAGCCGCAGTTCACGGCGCGAGCCGAGCAGCATCGACGGCTGCAGGATGTTGAGCGAGCGAAATCGAAGTGCTTCCAGCGATTTCTCGGTTTCGCCCTTGACGCGCAGATAAAAACTCTTCGCCGCCGCATTGGCTCCGACGGACGACACCAATATGAATCGCTCGGCGCCCGCGCCATGCGCAAGTCTTGCGAACTGGATCACAAGATCGTGATCCACCGCACGAAACGCGGCCTGGCTTCCCGCGGTACGCATCGTGGTGCCCAGGCAGCAGAACGCATCGCTGCATTGCAGGCCCTTGAGCTGCGCCTCGAGCGGTGCGTCGAATCGCACCACGCGATTTGCCAAACGCGGGCTATCGACCAGCAGCGCTCGCCGCGTCAACGCATGGATGCGTCCGAACTCCGGAGCCGCCAGCAAAATCGGCAGCAGTTTGCTGCCGACAAGCCCATTGCTGCCCGCGACCAGAGCGACTCTGCCTGCATCTTCTGCCATGCGCGTGAAGCTTACGGTCGTCGATCGCTCCGATCAACGGTACGCGCACTTACAGCAGCGACATCTGCCCGCCGCGTGACGGCGGCCTGAAGTGCTCGGTGGCGAGACTGCGCAGACGTCCCCGGACCAACCCGTGGCGTTTGCACGCAAGTGCAAATCGATCACGCAACAGCTGTGCCCAGGCTCCGGTACCCATCATGCGAGCGCCGAATCGCGCATCGTTCTCGCGACCGCCGCGCGCCGCGCGAATCAGCGACATCACATGCTCCGCACGATCCGGGAAATGCTCGTCGAGCCACTCTCGGAACAACTCCTTCAGCTCATGCGGCAGCCGCAGCAACACATAGCCCGCCTGGATCGCGCCGGCTTGCGCGGCCGCTTCGATGATGTGCTCCATCTCGGAATCGTTGATCATCGGGATCATCGGCGCGACCATCACGCCGGTGGGTATGCCTGCCGCGGTCAGCTCGCGTACCAGGCGCAGCCGTGCCTGCGGGGAGGCGGTCCGCGGTTCCATGATGCGCTTGAGCTCGGCGTCCAGCGTCGTGATGCTCACGAACGCGTGCACCAGCTGATCGGCTGCCAGCGAGCGCAGCAGATCGAGATCCCGCAGGATCAGCGTTCCCTTGGTAATAAAGCTCACCGGATGGCGGGTGCGCTCCAGCACCTCCACGATCGAGCGCGTGACGCGCAGCTCTTTTTCGAGCGGCTGGTAGGGATCGGTATTGGCACCGAGCGTAATGGCTTTGGGCACGTAACCGGGTGCACCCAGTTCCGCCTCCAGCAAGCGCGCAGCGTCTTCCTTGTAGAAGATTCGGGTCTCGAAATCGATCCCTGGCGACAGATCCATGTAGGCATGACTCGGCCGTGCATAGCAGTTGTGACTGACGACACCGTTGGCGATGAAATCCTCGGTGCCCGTCGTCATGTCGTACAGGCGCATCGCGCGGCCGAGCGATTCGATCGACACGACCCGCAATCGGGGATGACTCGTGACCGGCCGCCCGGAAATGTCGCGTTTCTCGGAAATCGCCGGGTCCACGCTATGCAACAGCCTCAGGTGCTCACTCAATCCGCCACGCACGCGAAGCGCATGGCCGTCCGCGATGTAGCGGAAACCAAAACTGTCCAGTGACTCACGCAACAGACGTTGCGATTCGTCCGCGGCGGGATCAAAGCGCAGCGAACCGTGCGCATAGCTGCCGTCCGCGTCATAGATTCCAGCCAGAAAGCCGGCCCGCCAGCCACTCGTCGGCGATGCGCGCGGAGCGATGAGTTCGCGCACCAGCGCCACATTCAACCGTGCCTGGGTCCAGGCGGCCTGGAAGGGATGCCCACTGCCTGCGGATGCGCGTACGCTGAAGCATTCGGTCTCCACATTTGCCTGCTGCAGATACCCCTGCGCGCGCTCGACCGCCTGCGTTGCGCACAGCGCCAGACCACGACCTCGCGTGACACCGCACAGGTAGCCCGCGCGATAGTCCGCGTTGTGATCCGGCTTCGCGGCGAACGCGCCGGTGCCCATGAGACGGCTGTGGGCAGTCAGGTGCGCGCGTCGCGTCGCACCGTGATCCCCGGGGACGACGAATTGCCAGCCCTGTTCGGTCAGAAACCGATGATCCGCTCCGGCGACCAGCTGCGTGCCGTCTTCCAGCGTGATTTGATAGGCCGGCTTGATGACGCTCCAGTGCGCCAGGACTTGCGTCCTCACGTAGTACCGCTGCGTCGAGCCGCCTGCGGTGCCGACGATCATGTCGCCCGCCTGAATCTGCTCGAGCAACTGGGTTGCGCCATCCGCCATCAGGATGCGCGTGTCCCCGGCCAGGCAATAAATGCATCCGTGCTCGCACCCGCGGTAAGGGTTGATCGACTGCTCGAAGGGGATGTCGGGTGAGTCGTTGCGGGAAATGATCGAGCGGGCCGGCTCGGGCTGCACGTGAGTGGCGATCGAGTCTGGCAGCTCCTCCCGATACCAGCCGTCATCAACCGACTCGATGCCGGTGCGAAGAAACCGCGGCGGCGGGTTCCCGAGCGCTCCACGACCCTTATAGCCAGTCATCGTGCAGATACTGTACATCCATACAGTTCTCCGGGTCCATAGAGGTGCCACCAAAAATGGAACGCCTCAGCGATCGCACCATCCCCCTCACCACAACGGCGGGACCGGCGCGAACGTGATGCTGGGAGCTGGACCGGGTATTCCGTCGCCTGACTTGTTCGACCAGGTCAGGGCCTTGAGGTACGACTCAGCCGCGGGATCCACCGAAATCGCGATCGAGCCGGCCGCCCCTACCCGACCCCCGCGCCCATCGGAGCCTGGCAAGCCATTGTTTCCGCTCAGACCGCTTGGGCTACCGGCACCTCCCCGGCCACCTTGCCCTCCGGGACCTCCCCTGCCGCCGCGGCCGCCGGATCCGCCATCAGCCGTGATCTGCAGCGATCCTCCGTTGGGATCGATGAGAAACAGCGATTGCTTGCTGCCGCTGACCGCCTTGACCTGCAGCAAGGACGGGTCCAAGTCCGACAGACGCATCCACACCTGCACTTGCCCGCCCGGCGAGCCGTCCTGTCCATCGCCGCCGTCGCTGCCGCGGGTACCGTCCCCGCCGCTACCTCCGGCGCCCTGATAGGAAGTCAGGCCGGTCGTTGGATCCGTGGTCTGAAGCGCATCGAATCCGGGGCTACCGCTGATTCCGGACGCGCCATCAAATCCATCGGCACCTGGCCCTGCCGAGAAATTCGCGCGATAGGCGAGGTCATAGCGCACCGGAACATCAAGCTCGGTCGTGACCTCGGGATGCGCGACTGGCGCGATGTAAAGTTTTCCGATCTTGCCTTCACTGATGGTGGGGTCGGTCGACAGCGATACCTTGGAACTTCGGATCTGCGCGACTTCGGTGGCGATGCTGTAGTTGTTGAGTGCGACCTTGCCGCCGCCGGCCCCGACCGTGACATACGTTTTGCCGGCCGAGTCGGTCGCAACGATGATCAGGCGGGCCGATTGTCCGGGACCCAAGGCACTGACCGGCACCCTGGCATCGCGATTGGACACCAGACGCGCCGAGATGCCTGTGACAGGAATCTTGTCCAACCGGACCCGAAGTCCCAACGCCACCGCCAGATCCGAGCATCCCGACAACGCCGCGAGCGTCGCCGCGAACGCACACAGCAGACCGAGGGTCCTTGCGCGCTTACGCTCCATTGCAGTGTCATCTCAACTTGTCGAGTTTCCTGAGTTCCGGGAACAATCCTATCCAGCTTGCCACGACACCGAGCGTCAACACGCCACCCAGCAGCACTGCTCGCACCGCGCCGAACCAGCGCGCCGTGACTCCCGACTCGAACTCGCCGAGCTCATTCGAAGCGCCGATGAACATAGAGCTGATCGCGCTGACCCGACCGCGGATCGCATCCGGCGTGCGTAGCTGTACCAGCATGCCGCGAATGTAGACGCTGAGCATGTCTCCTGCTCCCAGAACGCACAACGCCGCCAGCGAGAGTACAAAGCTGCGCGACTCACCGAAGATCAAGGTACAGACGCCAAACAGTCCGACGCCGGCAAACATGACGGCCCCGGCGTGCCGGTTGATCGGTCGAAGGGTCAAGACCACCGCAGTGATGGCCGCCCCTACACTGGGTGCAGTGCGCAGCAACCCCAGTCCGGGCGGACCGATGTGCAGCACGTCGCTGGCGTATATCGGCAGCAAGGCGGTCGCACCACCAAACAACACGGCAAACAGATCCAGCGAGATCACGCCGAGCACCGCACGGTGGTGCAGCACATAGCGCAGGCCGTCGAGAAAGCGGCCATCCGCATTCTGCTGCGGCAATTCGCCGGCACAGCGTTGTCCCGCCCGCTGGGGCGGAAGACCCGACCCGACAACAATGATCAGCGCAAACAGTCCCGCACAGCTGCCGAATACGACTTCCGGTCCGAGCAGAAACAGCAGTCCGCCCAGTGCCGGACCGAGGATCGCCGCCGTCTGGAACAGCATCGAGTTCACCGACAACGCGCGAGGAAACTCGTCGATAGGGACCAGATTGGGGACCAGCGCTTGCAGTGAGGGCTGCCAGAACGATCGTGTCGCACCGAAAACGGCGATCGCAAGATAGATCGGCCACACGACACGCACGTGCGCCAGTGTCAGCAGACACACCGAGGTCAGCCCCAGCATGTCGGTCGTCCACATCGCGAGCAGTATTTTGCGTCGGTCGACATGATCGGCCACGTAGCCGCCGACCAGTACCAGGCATACAAACGGGATAAATTCGGCGAGCCCGACGAAGCCGAGCGCCAGCGGGTCCCGGGTCAGCGCATACACTTGCCATCCGACGGCGACCGCAAACATCTGCCATGCCAGGGATGCCGAGAACCGGCACAGCGCATAGCGCGCATAGGGTCGATGACGAAAGACGCTCAGTGCCGCGGGAAGCCGCACTGCCTTAGGGGTGGGCGTTGACGAAGCGCACGATTTCGCTGGCCAGTCGTTCGGGCTGTTCGTGCGGCACCATGTGTCCGGCGCCCGCAATGAACTCGACCCGCATATGTGGAACGAGCTGGCGCCAGCGCGCGAGTTCCACATCGCCGCCGACACGCGTCAGAAATTCCGACTCGGAACCGAGTAGCAGCAGCATCGGGCATCGGATCTGTGACCAGCATTCATCCAGATCCTCACGCCTCAGGCGCAGCGGCTGCATCAGGCGATGCTTGGGATCGGCTGCGATTTCAAAGCCACCCTCCACTTCACGCGACCAGGCCCACGCCAGGTAGTGAGCGCGATCCTGCGGCAGACGCGGATGACGTCGGGCCACGCGCACCGCCAGTTCCTCGAGCGATGCGTAGCGCTTGGGCGAGGCAAGTCTTCGCAGTTCATCCAGCCAGCGCGTGATACGCACCGGAGCGGGCGTGTGCGAACGAGACGGCATGCCGAAGCCTTCGATGTTGACGAGCCAGCGATAGCGTCCAGGACGAATGCCGGCGTGACTGGTGGCGACCGTTCCGCCGAGGCTGTGTCCGATCACCCGTGCCGGCTCGTTCGGCGTCAATCGATCAAGCAGCACTTCAAGATCAGCGAAGTTGTCGGGCAGCCAGTAGAGGTCGGGACGATCATCGCTATGGCCGTAGCCGCGCCAGTCCACCGCCGCGAGATCCCAATCATCCGGCAGACAATCCACCACGAACTGATAGCTTGCCGCGCAATCGAGCATGCCGTGCAGCATGACGATCGGCGGACGTTTGCCCGGTCCCCAATGCGTGACCGCGATGCGGCCGCTGCGCATCGGCACCATTTCGATCCTGGGCTGCCGGCGCATAACGTACGGCGCCCACGGCGCTGATGCGGGCGCAGGCGGCAGTGAACCATCACTCATGGCGCAAGAAACATCTTGTAGGCGGGGTTGGCGGTCTCATCCACATAGGGATAGTGAAGGTCGTGCAGGTGGCGCAGGAATTCTTCGCGTTCGCCCTTCGACACCTGAATGCCGGCCAGCACACGCCCGTAGTCGGAACCGTGATTGCGATAGTGGAACAGGCTGATGTTCCAGGAATTGCCGATCGCCTTCAGGAATCGCAGCAGGGCCCCAGGCCGCTCCGGAAACTCGAAACGATACAGCAGCTCTTCGAGATTGGATTCGCTCGGCGGTGCCCGCCCACCGATCATGAAGCGTATGTGCAGCTTCGCCATCTCATTGCCGATCATGTCCTGCACGGTGTAGCCGGCGGTGCGCAGCTGCGCAATGATGTTCTCAGCCTCCTGATGGCCATGCTCGAGCGCCAGTCCGACGAACACTCGTGCGCGCTCGCTGCCCTGCAGGCGGTAGTTGAACTCGGTGATATTGCGTTGGCCAAGTACCTCGCAGAATTGCAGGAAGCTGCCCGGTCGTTCCGGGATCTCCACCGCCAGCAGTGCTTCACGCAGCGCACCCAGATCGGCGCGTTCGGCCACGTGCCGCAGACGGTCGAAGTTCATGTTGGCGCCGCTGTTGATCGCGATCAGGCGCTGGTCGTGAATTTTGCCCCGTTCGACGTAGCGTTTGATGCCGGCGACGGCCAGCGCACCGGCCGGTTCGGAGATCGAGCGCGTGTCTTCGAAGATGTCCTGAATGGCAGCGCAGATCTCATCGGTATTCACCAGCAGGATCTCATCCACGTACTTGCGGACCAATTCCAGCGTCTCTTCGCCCGGTCGCCGAACCGCGACGCCGTCGGCAAACAGGCCCACCCGCTCGAGCGTGACCCGCGTTCCGCGCTGCTTGGCCTCGTACATCGCGGCAGCATCCTCGGGCTGTACGCCGATGATGCGGATGCGCGGATAGATCTGCTTGACGTACGCGGCAATGCCGCTGATCAATCCGCCGCCGCCCACCGGCACGAAGATTGCGTCCAGTTCGCCTGCGGTCTGGCGCAGGATTTCGACCCCGATGGTGCCCTGACCGGCGATGACGTCCGGATCGTCGAACGGATGCACGAACACCATGTGGCGCTCGCGCGCCAGAGTGAGGGCATGATCGTAAGCGCTGTCGTAGATATCCCCGTGTAGCACCACTTCCGCGCCCAGATCGATCACTGCCTGCACCTTGATCGCGGCCGTGGTCTGGGGCATGACGATGACGGCCGGAATGCCGCGCTTGCGCGCCGCCAGCGCGACCCCCTGGGCATGATTGCCGGCGGACGCGCAGATCACGCCGCGCACGGCAATGACCTGCGACAGGTGCGAGATCTTGTTGTAAGCGCCCCGCAGCTTGAAGGAGAACACCGGCTGCAGGTCTTCGCGTTTGAGCAAGATGCGATTGTTCAGTCGCCGGGACAGGCGCGGCGCGAGTTCCAATGGCGACTCGATGGCAACGTCGTAGACGCGCGCCTTCAATACGCGCTGCAGATAGTCATCGGTCATCGCGTCAGGAACACTGGAAGCTTGGATGCGACAGCTTAAGCCATTCCTGGGCGCTACGCAGGCTTGTCGGAGGCCTTCTTGACTACGAAGCGGAATTCGGTTTTGCCGAGCGTCACCAGGTCGCCCTCCTTCAGGGTCCGGCGATTGATGCGCTCACCGTTGACATAGGTGCCGTTGGTGCTATTGAGGTCCTCGACGATCGTATTGAGCCCGGACATCAGCAGCACGGCATGGTGCCGGCTGATGAAGTCCTCGTCGATGCGGATGTCGTTGTCGGGCGTGCGACCGAGCGTGGTGCGTCGGCCGAGCATATGGACGATGCCGGTTTCGCCCTGGGTCCGGACCAGCATGCGAGTCGGTTCGGCATCTCCCAGGTGCTGCAGGTTGTGCTGGATGCTGCCCAGAACCTGCGAGCTGCTCTGCATTTCGGTCTCGAGGCGCTCGATCAGCGCGTTGCGCTCATCCAGCGAGCTGTTCACGGCGGCGAGCTGCGCCCGCAGTTCCGCCATCGCGGCCTGCTGCGATTCCAGCTCGGCGCGCACGCTGGCGACGCGTTCGTCGGCGGCTCGAGCCGCCTCGGTCAGCGAGAGGCGCAGTGATTCCTGCTCCGTGCGGCTGATGATCGCAGCCTGCTCGAGCTGGCGTACCCGCTCCTGCTCTGCGCTGAGCAGCCCCTTCAGGTCGCTCTCGCGGGCAGCGCTGAACCGGGTGCGCTGGGTCATCTCGCTTTCGAGCTTGACCAGGGTAGTGCCGCGTTCGATGACTTCTGCCTCGCGCTCATCCAGCATGCTCGCGAAGATCTGACGCCGGCCTTCCATGCTCTGCAGGCGTTCGCGGTAGCGCTCTGCGTTGGCGCGCGCCTGCGCGATGTCGGTCTCGAGCTGACGGACTCGACGATTTTGTTGCTCGCGCTCCTTCAATAGCGCGCCTTCGGAGGCGTCGCGCGCTTTGATCAGCTGGCGAGAAGAATCCGCATCTTCGCGCGCCACCCTCAGGTCCAAGCGCAGCGTGTCGCGCTCCGCGGTGGTGGCCGCCAGCGCGCCGTCAAGCGTCGCCGTACGGGCTTCGAGCTCGGAGATTCGCTGGTGTGAGGATTCGATGTCAGCGCGTACCGCCTGCAGTTCGACGCGCAGTGAATCCCGCTCAACGCGCAGGGAATCGCGCTCCGTGATTTTGGCAGCCAGTTCGCCATCGAGGGTGGCGTTGCGAGCTGCCAGTTCCGAGATGCGTCGATCACGCTGTCCAACCTCGCGCTCGAACATCGAGAGCTGCTCGCTCTTGGTGTTGAGCATCTGCTCAAGGTCGCGCAGGTTGGTCGTCAGGTTGCCGAGATTGTTTTCGAGCTGTCCGCGACTTTCGGTTACCGAGGCCAGATCGGAACGCAGCGCCCCGATCTCGGCCTCACGCTGGGCAATACGCGCCTCGCGGATGTCATCGATCGCCGGGGGCGCACGAAATACCGTGGGTGCGTTGTAGGCATCGGTCGCCACCAACGGATCCTCGGACACCGAAACGCCAGCGCCTCCGGGGATGATCGGCAGCTCAGCTGTCTCGTCGAGGTCGGCCGCGGTCGGGGTCTCTTTTTGCTTCGCCATCAACTCGTCCTACGCCAGTCCCAGAAAATCCCGCAACTGCGCCGCTTGGCGCTCCAGCTCCGCGGCATTGTGGCCGCCCGCGTCCGCCGGACGCAGGTCAATCACCAGCTGCGGCTGCCGTAGAGAGCGCGCATCGGCGCGAACCGCATCCGTGTTCGGTGAAAGTACCACGCGGCCGACCTGAGCCGAACGTTGCGAGGCCAGTGCCAGAGCGATATTCACACCGCCCTCGTGCGCTAGCAAATCAACCTGCCTCAAATGCATCCAATCCAGAAAATCGCCGAGCGCTGCGGCCGCGCTGGTGGCATCCAGCATACCTGGGGCCGGATCGGACTCCCCGCTGCCCGGCAAGTCAGGCGCGTAAACCGATCGATCCCTCCCCAGGGGCAGCAGCAAGGGTCGAAAGAATCGTCCAAGCCCCGGTGCACCCGGAATGCACAGCAAGGTGGTCGCTTCGTCGAAGCCGCCACCGGCTGGAATCGCATAGTGCACGTGCAGCTGGCCGAAACGACAATCAAAGTACGCGCGCCGCATGCGCGGTTCCGTCGTAGCGGCGACACGAACATCTCGTCGGGCTCTAATCATGCAACCAAGGGTCCTTTGAGTCTTTTTGCGCCGCTCCCGCCACGACGCTTCCTCCGCCAGAAAGGTCATTATTCCTCAAGGTTCGGTGCCGCCCTGCGACACACTACCCAACTTCGGCTAACTCTTCCTGACAGGATGCTCACCGGAAAGGGTTGCGTTGGACATAACCGTATTGACTTTCTAGAGCGGGCCATCGACCAAAATGGCCATAAACACCGCGCCGCGGGCACTCCATTGGGGCCCGGGCCGGTTGACGCCCCGCAGTACGCGGTGTTCGGATGGCCGCGATGCCTTTGCTGCGCCCGTTAGTGCTCGCAAGCGCTCTCCTGGGAGCGGCGCTGACAGTGAGCGCGGGAAACGCGGAAAGCACCGATGCGGGGCTGCCCCCGGATGCCGAGCTGGAAGCCGCTCATGCGCACATCGGCAAGATCGAGGTGCGGACCCTGCAGATCTTTGACCTCGGTGACCCGGCAGACAATTACTGGCTGTTCCGCACGGCCGATCACCTGCATCAGCGCACCCGCAATTCCGTGATCCTGGCGCAGCTACTGTTCCGCAGCGGCGATCCTTACTCCCGCCGGATCCTGGATGAGAGCGCGCGCAATATTCGTTTGAATTCCTCGTTCTTGCGGGAGCCGGTGATTCATCCGATCCGCTACCACGATGGGCTGGTGGATATCGAAGTGATCACCCACGACGTGTGGACGTTTGAGCCCGGCGTGAACTTCAGTCGCAGCGGCGGCGCCAATACGACCGGCGTCGACATCGCCGATGCGAACTTCTTTGGCTTCGGCAAGTACATCGAAATCGGTCACGGCCAGAACGTTGACCGTTCTTCCAATTTCCTGCGCTGGCAGGACCCGAATGTCTGGGGCAGCCATTGGACCGATGGCGCGGTTTATTCGAACAACTCGGATGGAACGGTCTGGCAGCTGGTCGGTGGCTTACCGTTTTACTCACTGGAATCGCACGCCGCCGCGGGCGTGGATCTCCTCGACAACCACAGCATCGTCACGCGCTATCGTCTGGGCCGGACCTACGACGGCTATGACGTCAACGACCATGCCGGTGACCTGTTCGTCGGCCGTGCAATCGTGGTCACCGATGCCTGGACCGAACGGATGCTGCTCGGCTGGCGTGTGGATAACGACAATTTCAGCGCACCGCCGGGACAGACCCCACTGGCTGCCTTACCGCAAGACCGCGACCTGTCTTACCCCTTCGTTCGGATGCAGTGGGTCGAGAATCGCTTCGACACGATGCGCAACCTCGACCTCATCGCGCGCACCGAGGATGTGCACTTCGGGCTCGATGCGAGCATCGGACTGGGTTTGGCCACGCCCGCCCTCGGCGCGGATCGACATTCAGTGCTTGCAGATACTGAGATCAACTATGGCTGGCGATTCAGTGAAACCGAGGAAATGTTCCTGACCAGTCGCTTGGCGTCCCGCTTCGAGGACGGTGGTCTGCGCGACGCCATGATCACTTGGGGTGCCGCCTACTACCTGCAGACCAGCGAGATGACCCGCATGCTGGTGCGTTTCACGGGTGATGCCGGCCACGATCTGGATGGCGATCACACCGTGCAGCTCGGCGGCGATACCGGACTGCGCGGCTACCCCCTGCGTTATCAGAACGGCAATCAGCGCGCACTGTTCACGCTCGAGGAGCGCCTGTACACGAACTGGTACCTGTTCCGGCTGTTCAACGTCGGTGC
>DATMRM010000093.1:0-2057 GCA_035566155.1 Steroidobacteraceae bacterium
CGGTGGCTGGGGTCGATGCCGTTCAAGACCTGGTAGCGGATCGTGATCTGCACCGGCTCAGTCGGACACTGCACGCTCACGGCGATCCAGGCGTAGTTTCCGTCCACGCGCGGATTCACCTGAAGCTCGCCGAACTGTACCGGGCAGCGCGCTCCGGCCGCCTCAACCGTTACGTGGTCGCCCAGGTAGCTGCGTACCGCCGGCGCGGCCGCGCGCAGCTCGCGCCAGGTCACGCGACCGTCCCGGTTGCTGTCGACGCCGACGGCAAGCTCGACGTCGCGCACTGCGAGCTGCACCGAGCCTGACATGAGACGGCCGTGCATGGTGAGCTCAAGGAAGCTGTTACTGGCCACATGCGCTCGCGCACCTGCGCTCAAAAGCAGGAGCAGAGCGGCCGCGACGAGTGCGCGTGCAGTCAAGGTGCGCCCCGCAGGTAGGGGGCGAAGCGCGCATCCTCCGTGGACTCGCGGTGTGCGAACTGTAGCGCCGGTGCTGCGGCAGCAGGATTGTGCGCGGCCTCTGCGGTACGCAGCAGGATCAGAATGTCAGCCGGCTCGCGCTGCACCTGCCAGTTGGCACTCGCGGCCTCGACAGCCGCCGCTGGATCGTGCACGACGTCCAGAAGAAACCGCGCCTGCTCGCGCCGGTGTACGGACTCCCCACGCTGTTGCTCGACGCTGAAGGCCTCGGCAAGCTGCGCACGGCTGCGGGCGGCGTCGGGGTCCCCGAGCTGCTGCTGAGCGATCGCGATCCGCAACAGCAGAGGTTCCATCGATTCGTAGTCTTTCAGGAGCGCAAGCGTCTCTGCGGCACGCCGTTCGGACAGCAGCAGATCCGCATATGCCGCGCGCGTGTAGGCGTCCCCCGGCGCCAGTCGCAGCGCCTGCGCGAACCAACGCTCCGCCGCTGCGTCCTCGCCCAGGCGAACTGCCATCTCGCCAAGTTCGGAAGCACGCCAGGCGCGTGCCTCGGTGGATAGCGCGTCGGGGGTTAGTGCACGCAATGCCGCGTAGGCCAGCTGCAGTTGTCCATGTAGCGAGCGCGTACTCTGCAGGCAGATACTGGCCACCGCCGGGTCGGCCGGGGTTATCCGGGCGCAGGAAGCCACCGCTTCCGGGTATCGGCCCAGGACGCGCAGGACCGTGGCCCGCAGGAGCCACCCCTGGGGGTCATCGGGGCGCATCGTGAGGGCACGCGCCAGATTGTTGAGCGCCGCGTCGAACTCGTGCCGGCTCTGCAGGATCGTAGCCTGCAGCACCAGCACGGCCGGAATTTCGGGGTTGCGGTCTCGCCACGGGGCGAGCGTGGCCTCTGCGTAGCCGAGGAACCGCAAGTCGCCGTTCTTTCTTCCCTGCTCGATGTAGAACTGCGCGAGCGGCAGGGCGACGTCCAGGCGTGCGGCCGCCTGCTGCCGCGCCGGCAGTGTGACGTGCACGCCGCCGGCCGGCAGACTCGCCAGCACCTCATCCTCGTGGGCCGGAGTGTAGGGACTCGCCACGGCGCTGAATGTCGCAATCCCAAGAAGCGCCGCTGCCAGCCAGCCCCGGGTGACCCGGGGTTGGCCGGAGCGCATGAGGCCGAACGTCATCTAGGTGACGTCTATGTTGATCGGGTCTGTGGTCTCACTGCTGTCCAGCAGCGAGACCACCCCGTCGTTGACTGCGTAGGGTTCGGCGGTCTCCGAAGACTGCCGCGCCTGCGCCAGCACCTGCGAGGTCACCAGACCTTGCCCGGGTGGAGTGGTGAGCGGCGGCGACATGGCCGCAGACTCCTCGCTCCCGCCGCAGCCGGATAGAGCCGCCACTCCCGCTGCTGTCGTTGCGATCATCGCAATCCTGAGTTTCATGGATGCTCCGTTCAGTCGTTGGCGCTGGTGGGTGAACCGGCGAGCGGCGTGTTCAGATACGGGAAAACGGGCAGATAGTCCGCCGGGTTGGGCTCAGCACCGTCGGTGTAGTGCAGCTGGCGAGATACGTCGGAAGCAGGGTCCGGATCACTCGCACTGCCGTCGAAGGGACTGAGGAGCACCCCCATGGCCACGCGCAACTCGATGTCCA
>DATMRM010000094.1:0-2010 GCA_035566155.1 Steroidobacteraceae bacterium
CCTATATTTCGCGTGACCGTGGTGGAGCGTACCACCAATGCCGTGAGCTATCGGCATCGCAGCGGTTGGACCAAGGTAGACCTCCATGGAACCCCACTGGCGCCCGACGCGACCGGCCACGCCGACGTCAATAGCCGCCCAGGCTACATCGAAGCGAAGGCCGAGATGCACCGCCTGCTCCCGGCCTCGCAGTATGGTCCCGAATACATGACCTACGTGCTGTGGGCCATTACCCCTGAAGGACGCGCCAAGAATCTGGGCGAAGTGGTGCTCGACAACGGCGGTTCCCATCTCGACGTCACTACTGATCTGCAAGCCTTCGCGCTCATCGTTACCGCGGAGCCCTACTTCGGCGTCACCCAGCCCAGCGATGTGGTGGTCATGGAGAACATCATCCGCGAGGACACCATCGGCAAGATCGAGCAGATGAGCGTCAAGTATGACCTGTTGAAACGCGGCACCTACACCATGCACGCCCAGCCGGGCCGGTACCATCAGGTGAAGACCGACAAGAGAATTCCGCTGCAGCTCCTCGAAGCCGAGAACGCAGTCCAGATCGCCCAGTTGGTGAATGCCGATCAATACGCAAAAGATACCTACGACAACGCCCAGCAATTGGTGAAACAGGCCGAAGCCTATCAGGCGCGCAATGCCGGCTCTAAGCCGGTCATCATGACTTCGCGTGAGGCGGTGCAGGCAGCCGAGACGTCCCGGTTGCTGGCGCTGAAGCGACAGGAAGACGAGAGAATCGCACAGGAGAAAAAAGAAGCCGCGGATCGTGAAGCCGCCGCGCGCGCGCAAGCCGAGGAACAGACTCGCCAGAGACAGTTGGCCGACGCTCAGGCCGCCGAGTCAGCCCGCCAGAAGGCGCTAGCCGATGCGCAAGCGCAGGCTGCCTCCCAGCGTGCCGCCGCCGACAGAGCCACCGCCGACGCAGCTCGTGCCCAAGCAGAAGCCGAGCGTCTGCGCGCTGAACGTGAGCGCGCCACCGCCGAAGATCAACAGCGCCAGGCCGAACTCGCTCGTCTGCAGGCTCAACAAGCGCAACAGCAGGCCCAACTGGCCGACCAGGCTCGTTTACAGGCCGAGCAGGCACAGCAGCAGCTGCGGCAGCAATTGCTGCAGCAATTCAACGTAATCCTGGAAACTCGCGATACCGCGCGCGGGCTGATTGTCAACATGTCCGACGTTCTGTTCGATTTCAACAAATACACCCTGCGGCCGGCCGCGCGCGAGAAACTGGCCAAGATTTCGGGGATCATTCTTTCGCATCCGGGCTTGCGGTTAGAAGTCGATGGCTACACCGACAGCATCGGCAGCGAGGCTTACAATCAAAAACTGTCCGAAGAGCGCGCCGACGGCGTGCGAACCTACCTGGTCAGTGAGGGCCTATCCTCTGACATCGTCATCTCCAAGGGTTTCGGGAAAGATAACCCGGTAGCCTCGAACGACAATGCCGCCGGCCGGCAGAAGAATCGCCGCGTGGAGATGGTCGTATCGGGCGACATAATCGGCCAGCCCATCGGAGGCATTCGCTCCAGCCGGTAGGTAACTGTCTGGGGGTGCGCAGGAGTGCGCACCCCCAGCACGCATGAGTGCGTGCGCTATACGCTACTGGCTCACAGCAATCGTAACGTTGTTCGGACTGGTGACTCCGCCCATCTGGATCTGGAGTGGCACCGCGTTTCCAGGTGGAACATTGGGAATCACGATATTCACCTGATTCACACCCACGAACTGCGGCTGCAAACCGGAGAATGCAACGTCCGCCTGCATGCCGCCCACCAGCACGATCGGCATAGTTAATGTGCGGGCAAGTGTGGACGGAATCCCTCCGTCGGCCGGAGTATTATCCACCGGCCCCAGCCCGGTGGCATAAATCACGATCGTGTCGCCAGCTTTCGCAGGGTGTGTCGTCAGGCCCGGAATGCTGCCCGCTGCTTGAGCGAGCGTTCCATCGACGTTCTGTGCGATGGCGTAAAAAGTCGGCGGGCCAGCAGTGAAAATCCC
>DATMRM010000095.1:0-13006 GCA_035566155.1 Steroidobacteraceae bacterium
GTAATCGTGCGTTTCACCGGACAGGGGGTCGCCCGCACCGGAACCCAATAGGGGTACCGCAATGCAGGCCTCGTGGTCGCCATAGCGGGTATCGAGCTGACCATGGGGCGTGAATCTTACCGAACAATTCGGTCGCAAGAATCGGATCGTCGTGCAGCATCGGCCTTGCGAAACTGAGTTCAGGTCAGCGCAAGGAGCCCACTGTCATGCACATCACCTGCGAACCGGCGATCCTGTACCTCGGCACTCCGGTGGTTCTGATCAGCGCCGTCAACGAGGATGGTTCATACAATCTCGCGCCGATGTCATCGGCGTTCTGGCTCGGCTGGCGCTGCATGCTCGGGCTGTCCGTATTCTCTCAAACCACGCACAACCTGATGCGAGCGCGCGTGCTTGAGTGTCCGATTCAGCTCGAGGCGATCATTGAGGCGACTCATCCCCTGGCGCAGACCGATGAAAAGCTCCGCGGCCGGATCATCGTCTTCGAGGCACGCGTGCAGCGCGTCCATATAGAAGAGTCGCTGCTGAAAACGGGGGAACCAAATCGCATCGATCCGGATAGGTGGCGTCCTCTCATCGTGAGCTTTCAGCGGTTCTATGGCCTGACAGCGCGCCAGCTGCACGAGTCCACCCTGGCGAAGATTCCAGAATCGGCCTATCGCAGCCCCGACGTGGACCAGAGTCGCCTCGCAACCCTGGGACAACTGGCGACGGCTGCGCCAGGGTCAGAGACTTTTTCCCAGGAGCTCATAGCCGGTGCGCGCCACGAATCCCAATCGTTCGTAGAATGCACGTCCTGAGGCATTTGCGGTACCTAGCTGCAACTGAAGGTGAACGACGCCCGCTTGCTTCATGTCGGCCATCGCCTGCTGCACCAAGCGCTCTCCCAAGCCCATTGAACGATACGCCTCGAGGACATACAGCTCGTCGATTTCCGCGACCGTCCCACCGAATTCCAGGCTGACCACATAGACGGCGAGGAGATAGCCGCGCACTTCCCCAGGATCACCGGCGAGCCAACAACGACTGCGTTCGGGCTGCGCGATGAAGCCGCGCAGCAATTTGGCGATGGCCTCCCGATCGAACCCCTCAATCCGCTCGAAGTTCCAGTACCGCTCGACCAATGAGACGAGTTCTTCGCAGTCGGATGGCCTGGCAGCGCGAATGGTGGGGCTCATCGCGGTAACCTAGCGCGGCGACGCTGCGGCAACAACCCACCAAGGCCTATGTTTCGAAGAGGGCGGGCGCGGTGTTCGCGCGTATCATGGGCGCCATGGTGGCCACACGTTCGGCAGCCCTCGGCGTCGCGATTCACTCCGGCTGGGCGGCGGCTGTGGCGCTCGGAAACAGTGCTTCCGATCCGCACATCCTGCTGCGCTCGCGGATCGAAATGAGCGACGCTGGCGTCCCGGATTCGAAGCAACCCTATCACGCGGTGGAGTCGCTGGAGCTCGAGCATGCCCGTCAGCGCCTCGAAGCGTTTGCCGCCAGCGCGCAAACCAAGGCGCGTGCCGCAATCGAGCAGCTGCGGCAGTCGGCCGCTCAACGGGGCTATCAGCTCGGCTCACTGGGTATTTTGGATTCTTCGGGCCGCAGCGGTGACACGTTGGCGGCAATCCTGGCCTCGCACACGCTCATACATACCGCCGATGGCAATCACTTTCGTCGTGCGATCGCCTCTGCCGCTCATGACTGTGGACTGCAGGTCCGCCGGCTCGCGGCGAAAGGGCTCGATGCGCACGCGCAAGCGCGGTTGTCGCTTTCCCAGGAGGCGATCGAGGGAACGCTGACATCGATGGGCCGTCAGATCGGTGCACCCTGGGGTGCCGACCAGAAAAAAGCGGCACTGCTGGCGTGGACCTTGTTGTAGCCATTTAGCAGCAGATCACCGAGGGCGAGCATGACGCTTGCAGTTGTCTATAACATGGTATATAACATGTTATATATTGTGAGGCTCTTGTGATCGAAGACATCGTCCGACAGCTGGGATATCTGACGCTCGGTAGTCGCCTGAAGCGTCTGGGCGAGCGTCTTCAATCCCAGGCTCAGGCACTGCTCGAAGAGGCTGGCCCGGCTATCTCGGCGTCCTACTTCCCCTTGCTCGCAGCACTGGATCGGCTGGGCGCACTGACCGTCGGCGAGCTATCTCAGGCGCTGGGAATCACTCAACCTGGTGTGACGCGCCTGCTGGACAAACTCGAGTCGGAAGACCTGGTGAATTCTCAAGCCACTACGGGCGATCGCCGCGTTCGGTCAGTCGTGCTGAGTCCGGCCGGTCGGCAGATGGTGGAGCGATCAAAGAAACTCGCCTGGTCGCGAATTGAGGCCGCGGTCGCGGATGCCTGTGCAGGTCCCAAGCGCCCGCTGCTGGCGCAGCTCGCGGCACTCGAAGACGCTCTGACGGCCGTGCCGCTGCGCGAACGGGTGACCCGCGTGTCGACCGGAGAATGAGCGATGCCAGCACTGGATCGGCCCGTCTGGGCGAGCCTGAGTACTCACCATTCCTCGCTGTCCGTTGGCAATGCGTTAGCGAAGCGATTCTTGAGCGACGTCAATCTGTTCGCATCCTCGCGCGACAACAGCCCGCAGAGCCTGGCCGCCTTGAGCGCATTGGTGTCCCGCGGCGAGCGCGTGTACGTGCTTCAGGCTCCGGACATCATCGTGCCGGCCGGCCTGAGCGCGGTTCGGCGTGCCAAGGGCGTTCAGATGGTTGCCGGGCGTAGCCTGTCAGGCGAGCCGCGACGCACGGACATCGTGACCCTCACTGATGCCGATGCCCCGGATATGCTGGCGCTGGCTACCCTCACCGAACCCGGTCCATTCCTCACGCGTACTCATCGGATGGGCACATTCCGTGGTATCCGGGTCGCCGGACGACTGGCAGCCATGGCGGGCGAGCGTTTTCGCTTTCCGGGTTACACCGAGGTCAGCGGCGTCTGCACCCATCCTGATTTTCGTGGCCGCGGGCTGGCCCGCTGCCTTTCGGCCGTCGTCGCCACTCACATCGAATCGCGTGGTGAACGGCCCTTCCTGCACGCTTGGAAATCCAATCAGGCCGCGATATCACTCTACCAGTCGCTGGGCTTCGAGTTGCGAGCTGAGGTCGATGTCGCAGTGCTCGAACGGATGGATACTAACGACTGAGATTACGCAGCACCCGCGAAGCCTCGGCGCTCAGTTCGCGGTGCGAAGCCACTGTGCTATCAGCTTCATCGAGCAACTTGCGCGCGGCCTGTGGCTCATTGACGTCGTTCAAGCACGCCGCCAGTGTCAACTGCGCTCTCGCAATGCTGAGACTGCGCGCATCATCGTTGATGCGCAGCAAATCAAGCGCTCCCTGCAGATGCGAGCGTGCGTCTTCGGCTAGTCCGCTGCGCCGCTCCGCGACCGCGAGCGTCCAGGCTGACTCCGCCTCGAGGCGCTGAAAATACGCCCGCATCGCAGACCGCTGCACGATTGCCAATGCCGCCCCGGCTGACGTCATGGCTTCCCCAGCGCGCCCTTCTAACAAGCGGACCTGTGCAAGCAAGACTTGTCTTCGCACCTCATCCGGCTCGAACGGGAGCGCCGCCGCAAACGCGGGATGATGAATCTGTTGCAACCAACGCTGCGCATCGGCCGGCCGTACGCGCGCCAGGTCAATTCTGGCCAATGCCAGCAGATACGGATTCTCGAGCGCGGGGTCTGCCTCCGTTCCACCCAGGTGCCGCCAGCCGACGAGTGCCTGTTTCACTTCGGCCTCAGCCGCATCGTATTGTCCCAGCTCGATTCGTAAGGTTGCCTGTCGCAGCAATGCCCGCGACAGGAGTGTCGACTCAGGATACAGGCTGCGCACTTCCTCAAGCTCTGCGTCGATCAACGGCTGTGCTGCCTGCAACTCGCCGGCATCCATCAGGCCCTGTCCATAGAGCCCATACATGACACTGGCGACCGCGTTGTCCTTCTTGCTGGGATCGGCACTGAACACGCTCCAGGCGCGCTGCATCAACCTCTCGCCTTCCACACGCCGGGACGTCGCATTCAGAAATGCGGCCAGACGAATCTGGGTCTGCAACGTCTCATTGTGGGTTTCACCATTCAGCCGCTCGGACACCGCGAGCGAAGAACGGAAGCTGCGCTCGGCATCGGTGAATTGCAGCAGTTCCGCCTGAGCGCCCGCAAGCTGCGCCAGTGGAGAGACATCCCACGCCGTGCCAGAGCCGACCTGATGCGCGATGGCACCGAGCTCTCGCTGATACAGCACTACCGCCGCCTGATACTGCCCCAGCGCCGAGCGGGCGCGGGCCGCGAACTGCAACGCCCCCAGCAGCATGCCATCGTCCGGATGATATTTCTCCAGCAAAGAGACATCCTCGTCAGCGAAACGCCGCGACTCCTGCGGCGAGCTGTAGCGGTACAAACTGGCGTAGTCCACGAGCACGCTGGCGCGCACGATCGAAGAGTCATCATGCCCATCATCCAGAATCTTCTTCGCCTCACCGAGCACGGAGGCAATGCGGCTGCGATCCGGCGTGTCCGCCAGTGTCTTGGCGTAGCTGGAGAGTGCGCTGGCGACACGCAGGTCCTGCGTTCCGTACGCGCGTTTCACAGCGCTCACCCGTTCCCGTTGCAGGGCCGCCGCCTCTTGCTGCAGACCGAGTTGCTCATACATGTCGGAAAGAGTTCCCAAGACCTGTTCTTCGGCGGCGGGCACATCCTTGAGGTCCTCGCCCACGCGGCGTGCGCCGGTATCCAGCAGCTCACGTGCGGTCGTTTGCCGCGCTTTCTGCGGATCCGATTGCAGATGCGAGTTGGCTCGAAAAATGTCCAGTAAAAAATTCTGTACGACCTGCGCGCGCCTTGCTTCCTGCAGTGCCGCTGCGGCCTGCGCACGTGCCACCCGCGCCTGCCAGAGCGACAGCGCTGCCCCGACAATCAGTGCTCCCATCGCAACCGAGGCAGCTCCCACGAGCAGCTTGTTGCGAGCCGCAAATTTACCGAGCCGATAGAGGGCGGTGTCAGCGCGCGCCTCGACCGGCTGACCGCGAAGATAGCGCTGCAGATCAAGCGCAAAGCTTTCAGCAGATCCATAGCGCTCGGACGGACGCTTTCTGAGAGCTTTGAGGACAATGTTATCCAGATCGCCACGCAGCTGTTTCCGCAGTCGAGCTGGGCTCACGGCCCGGCGCTGCGCAGTGTCTTCGGAAAGCTCCGCGGCGCTGGGCCTCAACGGCTCCTCAGTGAGGATCGCCTCTTCGAGCGCCCCCAGCGATTGGCGCTGTGGCCGATAGGGACGCGAGCCGGTGAGAATTTCAGACAGGATCACGCCCAGAGAATAGACGTCGGACTCGGCGCTCACCGGTTGCCTCGCGAGCTGTTCGGGAGCGGCGTAGTCGATCGTGAACGCGCGCCCGCCGATGCGCGTTAGCTCGGTCTCCTGGCCACCGCTTTCGGGAATCAACTTCGCGATACCGAAGTCCAGTAGCCGCACCTCGCCGGAGGTGGTAATCAGAATGTTGGAAGGCTTCAGATCGCGATGGATGACGCGCAGCCCATGGGCGTAGTCCACCGCATGCAGCACCTCGCAGAACAGCCCAATCCGCGCGTCCAGCGGCATGGCTCGCTGGTCGCAATATTCGGTGAGTGCGGTACCTTCGACATACTCGAGTGCAAGGAACGGCTGACCGACTGCTGAAATGCCGGCGTCGTACAGGCGCGCAATACTGCGATGATTCAGAGCGGCGAGAATGTCGCGTTCGCGGGCGAACCGCTGCGCGAAGTGATCATCGTAAAGCGTCGCGTGTGGCAGCTTAAGGGCGACCGGACGCCGAATCAGGGCATCGGCTCGCTCCGCCAGCCACACTGTCCCCATCCCACCCCGGCCCAGTTCCCGCACCAGCCGATACGGGCCGACGGTCGTGCCGGCGAGGAGTGAGTCGATTGGACCCCGCGCGCGCGCGGGCAGCAGAGGCACCATAGGGGGTGCGGCGCCCAGAAAGTCCTCGGTCTCAAGCCGTCCCTGCCGCGCGAGCAGTTCACGCAGCAGCGGCTTGAGCGCACTGCGGTCGCCCGATAGGGTCTCAACCCACGCCAGACGCGCAGCGGCGGGCAGCTCCAGCGCTTCATCGAGCAGCTCTGACGCGGCCTGCCATTCGTCAACCGAAAGCTTCACCCCACCCTTCCTTGTCAGGCGTTCAACGCCTCCATCCGACAGTCCACACACCGGGGAAGCGGATTCGGGGCGCCCGCCCTGACAGCGCTCGCTCTAGTCCTCGAGTTCGTGAAACAGAAACAGCCGTGCCTTGTCCCAGTCACGCTGTACCGTCCGCTCGGAGACGCTGCGCATCGCGGCTACTTCGGCGACCGACAGTCCACAGAAGTAGCGCAGATCCACGACTTCGGCCAGACGCGGGTCGTGCACCGCGAGCTCATCGAGCGCCAACGACAGCTGTTCGAGCATGCGGTCATCAACGCTGGCGCTTTGTTGCTCAGCGGCTCCGGTCTCGAATTGCGTGATGTGGAACTCGGCTCCCCGCTTCTGCGCACGTCGTGCCCGCGCGAAATCGATGATCAGACTGCGCATGACACGCGCCGCATAACTCATAAAGTGGCCACGGTTGGTAAACACGGCCTGACCGCGCGAAATGCCCAGGTAGGTCTCATGCAGCAGCGTTGTAGGACTGATCGGCACTCCTGAACTGGCCCGCAGCTGCCGTTCGGCCAGCCGGTGCAATTCAGCATAAAGCGCAGTGAACAGACGCTCCTTTCCCCCGGGGACGCCCGATTCTGCCTCCTGCAGCAGCGGTGCCCAGACCTCGTCCGCCATGTCGCTGTGGTAGCTCGCCGCCGAAACCTGAGCTGCAGGGTATCGGTTGCGTCCAGAGCGGACAAGCGGCAGGCCCTATGTCAAGTCATGTGGCTGCCTGAGCGCCTTGGCTGGTACCGCTGCGCGGTCAGTTCGTCAGCAACTGGGTGAACTGCTTCGGACCGGGCGCCGACAGGAATTGCGGCAGCTGGTCGGTGATCTGATGCCAGGAACACTTTGACTCGGTGTTGAGATGGGCCACGGGGCGCAATGTCTGATCGATGTCGAGCGTTGCGACGACGACGCTAGCCGTACCCAGCGAAGGCATATGGTTGTACAAGCGCGTCCCGCATTTGCTGCAAAAGCACCTCTCCGCATTCAGGCGCTCCACGCGATACCTGACAAGAACTTCCGCACCCTGCAGGATTTTCAAACTGGAGAACGGCAGAAACAGGAGCGTCGTAAACGGTGAACCGTGCGCTTTGCGACAGAATCTGCAATGACAGTTCACGACCGCTTTGAGATCGCTTTCGATGCGGTACCTGATCGAGCCGCAAAGACAGCTGCCTTGGTGTACCTGAACTGCCCGCCAGGAAGGCTCAAGTGCCATCGTAGTCCCCACCGAAATGGCGCAACCTACTCTAGCACCCTGTGGTCGCGCCGAATGCACAGATAGGCTACGGTTTGCTAAGGTCGCTTGCGTCCCGCCACACGGTCGCACGACACCGATTGCTGCAGAGGCAACCGCATGACAACCCATCGACAGTCCAATCCCGGCGAATCGACCGAGCGGCAACGCCTATCGTTGCGCAACCTGTCACACAGAGCGATGCGCATCTCCTGGTGGGACCTGACGCAGACCCTCGGACCGATACTGTTACTCGGGGTGCTCGGGGTACTCCTGGCGTTACATTTCGGAGGTCCCGCGCCACCACACTCGATCAGCATTGCGAGTGGACCGGAGGGCAGCAACTTCGCGACGATGGCGGCCCGTTATCAGAAAGTGCTCAAGCGCAACGGCATCGAACTCAAGGTCATCGATACCGAGGGCTCACTCGATAACCTGAAACGCATGGCCGATCCGAAATCGCGCACCGACATCGCACTGGTGCAGTCTGGCCTTGCCGAAGGCGGCGACAACAGCGACCTGGACTCGCTGGGAAGCGTGTTCTATCAAGCGCTCACGATCTTCTATCGCAGCCCAAAGCCGTTGATGCGGTTGTCGGAGCTGCGCGGCGGCCGCATCGCGATTGGTCCGGAAGGCAGCGGAACGCGTGCGCTAGCCCTGGCGTTGCTCAAGGCGAACGAAATAGAGCCGGGCGGGTCCACGTTGCTGACGAGTGACGAGGGCGAGGGAGCACGCGAGGCCCTGCTCAAGCGAGAGGTGGATGCGATCTTTCTGACCGGAGACTCCGCCTCGGGTACGACCATTCGCGAAATGCTGCACACCGAAGGTGTGCGGCTGTTCGACTTCGAGCAAGCCGACGCCTACACCCGACGCTTTCCCTATCTCAACAAGCTCGTAGTGCCCGCCGGCGCTTTCGATCTGGGTGAGGACCTTCCGGCAAGCGACGTCAATCTGCTGGCGCCAACGGTCGAACTCGTCGCGCACCCGAATCTGCACCCGGCACTCGTTGATCTGCTGATCGAAGCTTCCGAAGAGGTGAACGGGCGCGCGTCGCTGATGCAGTCGGCCGGACAGTTCCCGACTCCCGCGTTGCACACTTACCCGATCAGCGATGAGGCGATGCGCTACTACAAATCGGGAAACAAGAGCTTCGCCTATCGCTATCTGCCTTTCTGGCTCGCCAGCCTCTTCAATCGGCTTATCGTGGTGCTGGTGCCGCTATTCGTGGTGGTGGTACCCGGCCTGCGATTCTTGCCTGCGCTCTACCGATGGCGCATCGCGACCCGAATACATCGCCGCTATGGTGAACTCATGGCGGTCGAGCGTGAAGCCCTAGGTCCACTCAGCCCAGAACGACGGCTAACCCTGCTGGAGCGGCTCGAGGAAATCGAGCGATCCGTCATTTCGCACCGGATGCCAGGCTCGCATGCGGAGCAGGTCTATGTTCTCCGGGAGCACATCCGCTTCGTAAGAGACAACTTGGCGCGGCCGATCGTCACACCACTCGAACCAGTCGCTGGCGGTTGATCAGCGCAGGAACGACCTTAGAATACTTGGATGTGCCTCGCCCGCGCCGAAAAACGACCGCGCTCAACGTTCTTTGCTGTGGCCTTCACAGGTTGGCTGACAGCGCTGGCGTGCCTGGGCGGCTGCTCGCTGATCACTATCAAGAGTCCGGAGAAGCCGCTGTCCACGCGTGACCTGAACGCGCGGATCCTCACTCACGAGTACGCAGCGCACTTCATCAGCGCGATCGAGCAGACCGCGGACGAGATCGCGGACGGCACTCAGGATACCCGGATACGACTGAACACCCTGCGATGGAAGATCGCCGTGGCGGCCTCCAGTCAGCGGGCTGCCAGCCAGATCGTGCCGATGATGAGTCTGCTCGACACTTGGGCGCTGTCGGTACAAATGGCCCAGTATCTGGACACTGGGAACGGCGGGGCCCTGTTCGGCGCGCAGCAGTCCCAGGCGGTCACGCTCGCCAGGGAGCTGGCGCATGACGCCGAGACCTCCGCGCGAGGGCTCCTATCCTCCCAAGAGTTCACCCGCGACCAGCGCTTCGTCGAACACTATGCGCGAGACTATCCGCTTCAGAGCCTGAACTTTACGCGACCCTCGATTGTGGAGCGATGGGTCCGTGAAAACGGCTCCGAATCGAAACTCATCGAATCACTGGGTACCGTGCCGGAGTCGCTGGCGGAAGCGCGCGACCTGGTGCGCATGTACGGTGATAACACGCCCGAGCAGATATTGTGGAAGGCGCAGTTGCTCGCGCAGCAATCAGGCGTGAATGGTCGGGATGTGCAGAGCGCGCTCAAGCAATTGGACGAGCGTATGGCGCGGCTGTCGGCTCTGGCAGATCAAACTCCGGATTTACTCAATGGCATCGTGCGCGATGTTCAAAGACGCGCCGATACTTCCTGGTCGCAGATGCTGGGCGAGTTACGAACTCAGGGTATGACGCTGTCGGGCACGCTGAGTAGCGAACGCGAGGCCGCGACGCAATCCATCAACGAACAGCGCGAAGCGCTGACTGCTGATGCCGTGCGGATATCGACCCAGCTGGTCCAGCAGGCAGGCATCGAAGCACGACGGCTGGTGCGAGAAGCGCTGATTCTCATCATTGTGCTCGCGCTCGTTGTGCTCGGACTGCCGTTCACTGCCGGCTATCTCGTCGGACGCGCGCGCCGCTCTGCGTGAAGAAATCTCGACGCGCAATCACCCGGTCTTCCCCGAGAGCGCGATCGATCCGGGGGTTCTCGTCAGACATTGAAACACCCATCGAAATGGTGATACAGACCAGATTGCTTGACAGGAGTGTACTCAAGGCTGGCGCATGAAGACGATTGGATTGATCGGCGGGATGAGCTGGGAATCCACCATCCCCTACTATCGGATCATCAATGAGACTGTCAGGGAGCGTCTTGGTGGGCTCCACTGTGCTCGAGTGATCCTGTTCAGCGTCGATTTCGCCGAGATTGAGCGCTTGCAGCACCAGGGTGACTGGGAGCAAGCCGGTCGATCGCTGGCGTTGGCCGCTCGCTCACTTGAGCGTGCGGGTGCCGACTTCATGGTGTTGTGCACGAATACCATGCACAAGGTCGCAGCCGCCATAGAGTCGGCGGTCTCGATTCCTCTACTGCATATCGCAGATGCTGTCGCTACCACCGTGACTGCAGCGGGCCATCGGTCCGTGGGGCTGCTCGGCACCCGCTTCACGATGGAACAGCCGTTTTACAAGGAGCGCCTGCATTCGCGCTTCGGACTGTCTGTACTGGTCCCGCCCGCGAACGATCAGTCGCGCATTCACCGCATCATCTACGACGAGCTGTGCCTCGGCAAAGTGCTGCCTCAGTCCCGCGCTGAGTTTCAACGAGTGATGGACGATCTGGTTTCACGGGGTGCCGACGCCATGATCCTCGGCTGCACGGAGATCTCACTGCTCGTAGGGTCTGAGGACGCGAGTGTTCCGCTGTTCGACACGACCCGCATACATGCGCAGATGGCAGCGGCGATGGCGCTTCAGACGTCACATCAGACAACCTAGGGCTTTATGGGTGACCGGCGCGTCAGCTATCGCAGGCGGAAGGGCGTACAATGCGGTGATGGCGTCTTCGTCCAGTAGGTTTTTCGTCCGCCTGAAGCCAGACCTGTCATCACAGGTGGCGAGCGAGTTCCGTGCGTTCGCGAAAAAGCCGCCGTCCGGCAATCCGCCAAGTGACACCCGACTCATTCTCGCGTGCACCCGGATCGATTTCAGTCACAGCGTCTTCGCCAAATTGACTATCAACCTCGACGACGCAGCCGCACCGATCGATCTCTGGGTACCTCATTCCCTAATCCTAATGATCGGGGATATCAGCGAAATGGGACGCGCTCCCGTTGTATTTACTCCGACAGAGTAAGGCATTGCGCGCGGGCCCAGCCGGGCGCACTTGTGCGCGGTCCTAATGACCCCTCAGGTTGCGCCCCACTTCTTCTTCTGATCGCGCTTCTCGGCCTTCACCGCCCGCTTCTCCATGAGAGTCTTCGCCGGCTTCTTCCTGGTCTCCTTCTTGCGCTCGTTACCCTTACTCATTGACTCCTCCTGCTATGCCGGTGACACGCCTTGCGAGGCGCGCATAGTCTAGAACCAATCTGTTCCTGATGTCTGGGAATCGACCGAGCTCAAGACTACCAAGAAGGTCTTGGCACTTGTGGATTCAGTGGCTGACCCAGCCGATCTCCCGGGCAGTCATAGGCCCGACGCGCTCATCCTCAAGACTGTCGGGCAGGCGTGCTTCCGATGCGCTGAGCGGCATCCGTCCAGCCATGATCTCCGCGAGCTGCTGCGGGTAGCGCGGCGCAAGCTGCGGCTCGGCGAAACCCTCTGGGTACTGTGGCAAGCCCGTGGCAAGATCGTATTTATCCGTGGCTCCGAAGGTATGCAGTAGCTCGTGGGTGATCACGATGCGGTTCTGCGCCTCCTGCGAGCGGCTGGCAAACACGTGCACCACGGCGGTCAGCCCGCGTTGCAGCCCGGCCGAGTGAGGAAGGCTTTGGGTCAGCTCCGGATCATGGTAGAGCAGAAATAGCGCAATCTTCGGGCGGGAGCGGGAGACCGCGGCGAGCGCGCGGGAGCGGTAATAGCGCAGCTTCAGGCTCCAGAGGATGCGCGTGAACACGCCCGATCCCGAATCGAGCTCCGGGGGCGGCACTGTCAGAGTCGGGTAGAGCTTCAGCTCAATCGGCTCATCGGCACTGACTCCATAACGCCGGGCCTCAGCCTTCAGGAAGTCGCTGACCTCATCGATTTTCCGCTGATCGAGCTGCGCGAGGTAGCGCGCGGTGGCGGTGCTCGCATCGGCACCAACCGGGAACGCGCCGACGTAGACCGTGCGCTGCCAGCGGGTCGTGCTAAACCGGTCGAGCCACGCCTGGCCGGCCACGACCAGCAGCACCAGCAGCAGGACGGAGATACGCAGGCCTCGCCACATGGAAAGGGTTGTGTCCGCGCCGTGAGGGGTTGTCGATAATACGGCAAGTGACGGTCGCGTCGCGCGAAAGATCCTGCAACGGGACGGGTCAGCAGTTACCAAGAAACGCGGCACCGACGCGGCAAATCAAGGGTATGTTGTAGCTGGACTCACTGGGCACGCGTATGTAGAAGCGCTCGGCGCTCCGGAAATGCTCCCGTCGAAGTAAGCTGGTGAACTCCATTATCGATGAGCGGGCTCGGGGTCGGCGGATGCACCAGAAGGCTGAGTGGCCGGCAAGGCGGCGACGAGCGAGGGGCTGATGACTTCCACCGTGACGTGGGAGAGAGATGGAAAACTCTTCAGCAGTGAGTGATAGAAGGACGTATCGCGCGCACGCGGCGTCACGATTGCAAGGATGGCGCCCAGATGTCCGGGTCCCAACCGCCACAGGTGCAAGTCGGCGATGCGGTCACCGTCGGCTTCGAGGCGGCGGCGAATTCGACCCAGCAACGCCGAGTCAGGCGTCATGTCGAGCAGGATTCGACCCGTGTCGCGCACCAGAGCGTAGGCCCAGAGCGAGATGACCAGCGCGCCGACGATGCCCATCATGGGATCCATCCAGAGCCACCC
>DATMRM010000096.1:0-4258 GCA_035566155.1 Steroidobacteraceae bacterium
CCGCTGGGCTGAGATTGGAACCGTATACCCAGCCAGCCATGTGCTTCGTTTGCACCCGGGCGGTTACTGGTCGCAACCGTGTCCGCGAAGACGAAGAAATTCGTGCGCTCGCCGCGGATTGCCGACAGGCGCTCGACGAGAAGCCCGTATTCGTGATCCAGCATCAGGTTCAAGCGCTCGCGCGACACATACCGCGGCGCTTTCCCATAGATGGCATCGCTGAACACCATGTCGTAGGCTGAGATGGACTTTGCAATCGTCCCCGACGCCCCGCCGGCGTGAAAAAACTCACGCGCGACCTCCTGGCCCGCCCCGATCTCCGCAAACGTACCGTACATCGGTGCATCGAAGTTTATCGTGCGTGCTTTCTGTGTCGTAGTGAGCAGCTCCTTACTCTCGTTCGTGCGCGTCATCTCATTCCGGCTTGCACCGTTCAGGGCAGCGATCAAATCAGTAGTCATTGGAATATCTCAGGGTTAGTTGGAAGTCCGCTAATCACGGGGGTGACATTGGTTGTGTTGTTGCCGGAGACAGCGTGAGTACTGTCCGTCACTTTGTCATTCTGCGCGCCGCGCTCACTCCAGCCCCCGCCCAGCGCCTTATACAGAGTCACGAGATTCTGCAGTCGTGCCAACTTCACTCCAATCAGGGTCTGCTCGGCGGTGTACAGCGACCGCTGTGAGTCAAGCACGCTCAGATAGTCGTCAACGCCGTCGCGGAATCGCTTGTCTGACAGCTTGAAGCTGTCACTGGTTGCCTCGACCAGCGCCTGGTCCGCCGCGATCTGACTATCGAGCGTACCTCGACCGGCAAGGGCATCGGCGACTTCGCGAAATGCCGTTTGAATCGCCTGCTCATACTGCACAATGTTGATGTCTTTTTCGACTTTCGCCAGATTGAGTGAAGCCACGTTGGCGCCGGCGGCGAAGATCGGCAGGCTGATCTGCGGTGAAAACGTCCAGGCAGTGGAGCCATGATCAAAGAGCCCCGACAGCTGGGTGCTGGCGGTGCCGTAATTGCCGGTGAGCGTGAGGCTGGGGAAGAATGCCGCACGTGCCGCACCGATGCTGGCATTCGCCGCGATCAGATTGTGCTCGGCGGCGAGTATGTCGGGCCGGCGCACCAGCAGATCGGAGGGTAGGCCCGCCGGCAGATCCGCCAGCAGCTGCTGTTCGTCGAGTCCGGTGCCCGGCGGCAGGTCCGCCGGCAGCGCCGTACCAACCAGCTGCACTAGCGCGTTTTGATCCTGCGCGACTTGGCGCGTGTATTGCGCGAGATTGGCTCGCGCGGTGTCGACGGACGTCTCCGCCTGACGCAGATCAAGCGCAGTTGCGATACCGCCGTCGTAACTCATCTTGGTGAGTTTGTAGGATCCTTCCTGGCTGCTCAGCGTGTCCACCGTGATGCGCAGCAGCTCCTGATCCGCGAGCAGCGTCAGATAGGCGTTTGCCACCTCCGCCACCAGGCTGATCCGCACACTGCGGCGGGTTTCAACATAGCCGAAATACTGCTGCAGTCGCTGATGATTGAGGCTGCGGATTCGCCCAAATAGATCGAGCTCGTAGGAGGTGAAGCCGACGCCGACCTCGAAGTAGCGAAAAGTGCCGGAGCCGCTGCCTCTGAGCGCACCAGTGGAGCTGCCGCCGGCGGCAGCGATACCGGCCACAGCCGGCGGATATTTATCGACTTGCTCTGTAGCGCTTGCCGCTACTGATGGAAACAAATCAGCGCGCTGAATTTGATATTGAGCGCGCGCCGCCGCGATATTGAGCGCAGCGATCTGCGCATCCGGGTTGTGCTGCAATGCCAGTTCAATCAGCCTCTGGAGCCGCGCGTCGACGAAGAACTCACGCCAGCCGATGTCGGCCGTCGCTGCCGGCGTCGCGGTACTCTTTCCGGCCGCCGCGCTCGGTGTCACGGCGACTGCCGGGCTGCCAGGCCATTGCTGGCTCACCCGCGCCTCAGGACGATGATATGTCGGCTCGAGCGTGCAACCGGCGATTCCCATCAGCAGGCTGACGCCGGTGCCGACGGCGGCCGCCGGCGGTGCGCGCCGCCTGCTTAACAGGGACGGAGCGCCGCTCACGTCGGCTGCTCCGCTTCCTCACCGGGGTGCAACGGCACCGGCGAATCGTGCTGCGTGGGGTTGCCGACGAACAGCTTGCGCGTAGCGACAAAAAATACCGGCACAAGGAAAATGGCCAAAACCGTCGCTGACAGCATGCCGCCAATGACGCCGGTGCCGATCGCGTTCTGGCCTCCGGATCCGGCACCTCTGGAAATCGCGAGCGGCAGCACACCGAGTATGAAGGCGAGTGAGGTCATCAGAATCGGGCGCAGACGCTGCCGCGCGGCTTGCACGGTCGCCTCGATCAGCTCCATGCCGTGATCGTGATTTTCTTTGGCGAACTCGACGATTAGAATCGCATTCTTCGCCGACAGACCCACAGTCGTCAGCAGACCGACTTGGAAGAACACGTCGTTCGCCAGTCCGCGCAGCAGCGTTGCAAGGATGGCGCCGATCACGCCAAGCGGCACAACGAGCATCACCGCCACAGGGATCGACCAGCTCTCGTAGAGCGCGGCTAGACACAGGAACACCACGATCAGCGAAATGGCATACAACGCAGGGGCTTGCGACCCCGACAGGCGTTCTTCATACGACAGCCCGGTCCACTCCAAATCGAAGCCCGGCGGCAGCTTCTTTGCGTACGTCGCCATGGCATCGAGGGCGGTGCCGGTACTGACGTGGGCGATCGGCGAGCCGAGAATTTCCACCGCCGGCACGCCGTTGTAGCGTTCCAACTTGGGAGATCCATAAGCCCATGCAGCAGCGCCAAAAGCCGAGAACGGCACCATCTGCGAGGCCGAGTTACGCACGTACCAATCGGTCAGATCCTGCGGCAGCATGCGCGAGGGCACGTCGCCCTGGATGAACACGCGTTTGACGCGGCCGCGGTCGATGAAGTCGTCGACATATTGCGAACCCCAAGCGGCCGACAGCGTGTTATTGATATCGCTGATTGTGAGCCCCAGCGCGCTGGCTTTTTCCCAGTCGACGTCGAATTTGTACTGAGGCTCGTCATCGAGCCCGTTGGCGCGTACCTGCTGGAGCTGCGGATCCTTGCGCGCCACGCCGAGCAGGTCGTTACGCACTTGCATCAGCTTGTCGTGCCCTTGATTGGCGCGATCGAGCAGTTCAAGGTCGAAGCCGGTGGCGTTCCCAAGTTCCAGCGCGGCAGGGGGTGCGAACGCAAACGCCTGAGCATCGGCAATTTTCTGCAGCCGTTGGTTTGCACGAGCCGCGACCGCTTGCACGCGATTGTGCGCGCCGGGCCGATCGTCCCAGGGTTTCATGCGTACGAACACAAGGCCTGAGGTTTGGCCGTGACCGGCGAAGTTGAAGCCGGAGACGGTGAATACACCCTCGACTGCCTGCTTCTCGTCATTGAGGAAGTAGTCGCGGACTTCGGCCAGCGCTAACCCGGTGCGCTCGCTGGTCGCTCCCGGCGGCGTAGTGACCTGCGCAAATAGAACGCCCTGGTCCTCGTCGGGCAGAAACGACCTCGGGATGCGAGTGAATAGCAGGGCCATTAATCCGACGATGACGACAAACACAATCAGGTAGCGGCCGGTGCGGCCGACCACGCCTACCACCGCGCGTTCGTACTTCTGGCTGCCGCGCTCGAAGTTGCGATTGAACCAGCCGAATAAACCTCGCTGCTTGCGAAGTCCCTTCTCAGGCGGCTTGAGCAGAGTGGCGCACAGGGCCGGGCTCAAGATCAATGCCACCAGCACCGACAGCGTCATAGCCGACACCATGGTGATGGAGAACTGTCGATAGATCACGCCGGTGGACCCGCTGAAGAACGCCATCGGCAAGAACACGGCCGATAGTACGAGCGCGATTCCGACCAGCGCGCCGGTGATTTGGTCCATCGACTTGCGCGTCGCGTCGCGCGCCGACAGACCATCCTCGTGCATCACTCGCTCGACATTCTCGACCACGACAATGGCATCGTCGACCAGCAGGCCAATCGCGAGCACCATGGCGAACATGGTGAGCACATTGATCGAATACCCAAAGGCCTGCAGCACCCCAAATGTTCCGAGCAGCACCACCGGTACCGCGATGGTCGGGATGAAGGTTGCGCGGATGTTCTGCAGGAACAGCAGCATCACGAGGAACACCAAACCGATCGCTTCGAACAATGTCTTGACCACCTCTTTGATCGAGATGCGCACGAATGGCGTAGTG
>DATMRM010000097.1:0-12406 GCA_035566155.1 Steroidobacteraceae bacterium
GCAATGGCCGAAGTTCACCGCCTACATCCCGGATCTGATTTCTGCCGTGCAGGCTCGGATCGATGTGCTGGCCAAGAACAAGAAGGAGGCCGCCAAAGTGGATCTGCCGACGGCGCAGGCGGACATGGCCGACGTCAACACCCTGTGGGCCAGGGCGCAGCAGGCCTTTACTGGCGGGGATCCGGAGACGGCCGGCGAGACCACGAGAGAAGTCGAGAAAAAAATCAACGCCGCGGCCGCTGCGATCAAATTCACCCTGCCACGCCCGGGGGCGGCAACGGCACCGGCACACTAAGACAGAACGCATGGCGCAGGCACTGCTCGAGACGGTTGAAGTCGAAACGGGTCGCAATCCCACCGCGTCGGTCATCTGGATGCACGGCCTGGGGGCCGATGGTCACGATTTCGAGCCGGCGGTGCCACATCTGGCCGATTCGATCGGGCAGCCGGTGCGATTTGTGTTGCCGCACGCGCCGATGCGCCCGGTCACCATCAACGCCGGCATGCGCATGCGCGCCTGGTACGACGTCCTCGGATTCGATCGCCAGAGCGGCCAGGATGAAACCGGCATACGGGCCTCAGCCGCTGCGGTCGGTGCACTGATTCAGCGCGAGAACGAACGCGGCATTGTTAACGGCCGGATCGTCTTGGCAGGTTTTTCACAAGGCGGAGCGATGTCGCTTTACATCGGTGCGCGCTACCCGGCGAAGATCGCCGGTATCGTTGCCCTGTCATGCTACCTGCCATTGGCCTCGAACTTCGCTGCCGAACGCCTTGCGGCGAATCAATCCATCCCCATCTTCATGGCTCACGGGTCGCTCGATGCGGTCATCGAGGAACAGCGTGGGCTTGAAGCTCGAGCCGGGCTCGAGACGGCGGGCTTTGAGGTGGAGTGGCACAGCTATCGGATGGCGCACGCGGTCTGCGTGGAAGAATTGGCCGACATTTCGGCGTTCCTGGAGCGGGTGCTGTCTGTCGGTCTGAACCACTGAGCGTGAACGTTGTCCGTTTCTTTAGTCAACCCGTTCCTATAGAATACGAGGTCCACTATTAGCATGTAGCTCATTGAACTAACAGGTATTTTTCAAGTTTTCCTGTCACGGTACCCCCCATGCCGAAAACTCTTCCCGAGCTGCTCGCGAGCACACCGCTATCGGGCGGCAACGCTTCCTATGTGGAAGGGTTGTATGAGCAGTATCTAAGTCAGCCCGCTGACGTCAGCGACGAATGGCGCGACTACTTCGATGCGCTGGGGGCCTCCGCACGACCCGAGCGTGCGCATAGCCCGCTCATTGCGGCGATCGCCGAGCGAACCCGGCAGCCTGCCATCCCTCGTACCGCGCCGGCTGCGGCCAGCGGTGCGGCCAGCCAGAAGCAGGCCGCGGTCTCCCGCCTGGTCCAGCTCTACATCAATCGCGGCCACCTGGTGGCGCGGATCGATCCGCTCGATCTGCTGCAGCGTCCGCGGCCGCGCGTGCTGGATCTGGAGTATGCGGGACTGAGCGAGGCTGATCTCGATACGGAGTTCTACACCGCCGCGCGCAATGAATGGATACCGAAGCAGGCCACGCTGCGCGAGATCCTCTCGCGACTGCAGCAGGTGTACTGCGGACACATCGGCGCCGAATTCGCCCACATTTCGGACAGCGACGAGCGACTGTGGCTGCAGGACGAATTTCAGCTCGGTCGCATGCAACATCGCTTCAGCACCGACGAGCGCCGCAATCTGCTGTCGCAACTGACCGCGGCGGAGGGTCTGGAGCGTTATCTGCACACCAAGTACGTCGGCCAGAAGCGCTTTTCACTCGAAGGTGGCGATGCGCTCATCGCCTGCCTCAATGACCTGATTCAGCAGGGCGGCCGGGTGGGCATCGAGGAATTCGTCCTGGGGATGGCGCATCGCGGTCGTCTCAACGTGCTGGTGAATGTACTGGGCAAATCCCCGGCGGAGCTGTTTTCCGAATTCGAGGGCAAGTACGACGTCAATCACATGCAGGGCTCGGGCGACGTTAAGTACCACAAGGGCTTCTCGGCCGACGTACGCACTGCGGCAGGCAACGTGCACGTCGCGCTGGCGTTCAATCCCTCGCATCTCGAGATCGTCAATCCGGTGGTCGAAGGCTCTGTGCGCGCCCGCCAGGAACGGCGCACTGACGCCCACGGCGACAATGTCGTGCCGGTGCTGATGCACGGCGATGCATCGTTCGCCGGACAGGGCGTGGTGATGGAGACGCTGCAGCTTTCGCAAGCGCGCGGCTACCGCACCGGCGGCACCATTCACATCATCGTCAACAATCAGATCGGCTTTACGACCTCCGATCCACGCGACGCGCGCTCAACCACCTATGCGAGCGACGTCGCCAAGATCATTGAAGCCCCGGTGCTGCACGTCAACGCCGACGATCCGGAAGCCGTGGTGTTCGTCACCCGACTGGCGCTGCACTATCGGCAGAAATTCCACAAGGATGTCGTGATCGATCTGGTGTGCTACCGAAGACTGGGGCACAACGAAGCGGACGAGCCGGCGGCGACCCAACCGGTGATGTATCGGGTGATTCGTTCGCATCCGACCGTGCGCAGACTGTACGCCGATCAACTGGTGGCCGATGCGGTGATCTCGCAGGCAGAGGCCGATTCTATGGCCGCGCAGTATCGCCAGGCGCTCGATTCCGGGCGTCTGGAACTGCATCCGACGCTGGGCATGGTGGGCAACAAGTACACGATCGACTGGTCGCGCTACTCACACTTCGATCTGTCGGAGCGCATGCGCACGGGCGTAGACCCTGCGCGACTTGCGGCACTGGGCAAGCGCATCACGCAGCATCCGGCCGACCTGTCGCTGCAACCGCGCGTGACTCAGATCATGGCCAATCGAGCCAAAATGGTTGCTGGCGAAATGCCGCTGGACTGGGGAGCAGCCGAAACCCTGGCCTATGCCTCGCTGCTGGATCAGGGCACGTCCGTGCGTATCTCCGGCCAGGATAGTGGTCGCGGCACATTTTTCCACCGGCACGCGGTGTTGCACGATCAGAACACCGGCCGACGCTTCATTCCGCTGCAGCATGTGAAAGATGATCAGCCTCGTTTCACCGTGATCGACTCGGTGCTGTCGGAAGAGGCGGTGCTCGGATTCGAATACGGGTACGCCACCACCAGTCCGGATTGCCTCGTGATCTGGGAGGCGCAATTCGGCGACTTCGTGAATGGTGCGCAGGTCGTGATCGATCAGTTCATTTCCTCGGGTGAGGCGAAATGGGGTCGTCTGTGCGGACTGGCGATGTTCCTGCCGCATGGCTTTGAGGGTCAGGGCCCGGAGCATTCCTCCGCGCGGCTGGAACGCTTCCTGCAGCTGTGCGCCGAGAACAACATGCAGGTCGTGGTCCCGTCCACGCCGGCACAGATATTTCACCTGATCCGCCGCCAGATCATGCAGCCGTTCCGGCGGCCCCTGATCGTGTTCATGCCCAAGAGTCTGCTGCGTCACGAGTTGTCGGTCTCCTCGCTCGGCGATCTGAGTAACAATAGTTTCGCGCACATCATCGATGAGGTGGACGATGTGCCAGCGGCCGCGGTGCAACGTGTGGTGTTCTGCAGTGGCAAGGTGTATTTCGATCTGCTGAAGCAGCGCCGTGCGGAAGCTCTGAGTCACATTGCGCTGGTGCGTATCGAGCAGCTGTATCCGTTTCCGGTAGAAGAATATCAGGCGGTGCTGACGCGCTACGCCAACGCGACCGACATCGTCTGGTGTCAGGAGGAGCCGCAGAATCAGGGTGCCTGGTATCAGATCCGGCACCGCCTGCAGGATCTCGCGGGCGCTCGCTCGGTCTACTACGCGGGCAGGGCCGCATCGGCGGCACCGGCCACAGGTTTGAGCAAGATTCACGAGGCGGAGCAGAAGCGCCTAGTTGACACGGCGCTCAATGCGATCTCGATCGAGCATACGATACGCAACACTCCGCGGCTCACCATGACGCCGAGCGGTGCGATTGCGCCCATAAGGAAGAGTTCATGAGTGTTCAGATCCGTGTGCCGCAGTTGCCTGAGTCGGTCGCCGACGCCACGCTGGTAGCGTGGCGCAAGCAGCCCGGCCAGGCAGTCACCCGCGATGAAAACCTGGCTGATCTGGAGACCGATAAGGTCGTGCTGGAAGTACCGGCCCCGGCGGACGGCGTCCTGAAGGAGATCAAGGTCGCGTCCGGTACCACCGTCAAGAGTGGTGACTTGCTGGCGGTGATCGAAGAGGGAGCGGCTGCCTCGGCGCCCGCGGCATCAGCGCCGGCCGCTGCGGGTAATGGCAAAGCCCCCGCCACAGCGGTGGCTTCGCCAGCGGTGGCCACATCACGGCCTGCCGCCGATTCCTCCAAGGCCGGTCCCGCAGCGCGGCGGGTGATGGAACAGAACCAGCTTTCGGCGGGCGCGATCGTCGGATCGGCACCGGGTGGCCGTATCACCAAGACCGATGCGGTCGCCGCGGCGGCAGCGGCCTCGACCAAGCCTGCGGTTCCCGCTGCAGCCGGTACCGGGCGCACCGATCAGCGCGTGGCGATGACGCGACTGCGGGCGCGCATTGCCGAGCGCATGGTACAGGCGCAGGCCACGCAGGCGCTGCTGACGACCTTCAACGAAGTGGACTTGACCGCGGTGCAGGAGCTGCGTGCGCGGCACAAGGACTCCTTTGAAAAGAAGCACGGCGTGAAGCTCGGTTTCATGTCGTTCTTCGTCAGGGCGTCGGTCGACGCGCTCAAGCGCTTCCCGGTGGTCAATGCATCGGTGGAGAACGCTGACATTGTCTATCACGAGTACTTTGATATCGGAGTCGCGGTCTCGACCGATCGCGGCCTGGTCGTGCCGATCCTGCGCGATGCCGACGCGATGAGTTTTGCCGACATCGAAAAGGGGATTGCCGACTACGCGGCTCGAGCTCGCAAGGGCTCGCTGGGGCTCGAAGACCTCACCGGCGGCACATTCAGCATCACCAACGGCGGCGTGTTCGGTTCGCTGATGTCCACTCCAATCGTGAATGCTCCGCAAAGCGCGATCCTGGGCATGCATAAGATCCAGGATCGCCCCATGGTCGTGGATGGCCAGGTGAAAGTGCGCCCGATGATGTATCTGGCGGTGACCTACGATCATCGCATCATCGACGGCCGCGACGCGGTGCAATTCCTGGTCGCTATCAAGGACTGCCTAGAAGATCCAGGCCGTCTGTTGCTCGGAGTCTGATCCTCATGGCTGATGCATACGATGTCGTCGTGATCGGCGGCGGCCCGGCGGGTTACCCGTGCGCGCTGCGTGCCGCACAGAATGGTCTCAAGGTTGCCTGCGTGGATGAGTGGAAGAACCGCGATGACAAGCCGGCCTTTGGAGGCACCTGTCTGAATGCGGGGTGCATTCCTTCCAAGGCGTTGCTGGAGTCGTCGGAACTGGTTTACCGCGCGCAGCATGAGTTCGCCGCGCACGGCATCAAGACCGACGTCAGCATTGATCTGGCGACGATGCAGAAGCGCCGCGCTACGATCGTGCGCAACATGACCGGCGGAATTGCCTCATTGTTCAAATCGGGCAACGTGACCGGCATCTTCGGGCATGGCAGACTGCTGTCCGGGCGCCGAATTGAAGTCACCGCACACGATGGCAGCAAGAGTGAAGTCACGGCCAGGCATGTGGTGCTGGCCAGTGGCTCGATCCCGACCGAGCTGAAGTCGCTGACTTTCGACCACCAGTCGATCCTCGATTCGTGGGACGGGCTGGAGCTGACAGCGGTACCGAAGACTCTGTGCGTCATCGGCGCGGGCGTGATCGGCCTGGAACTGGGCAGCGTCTGGCGGCGGCTCGGAGCACAGGTCGTGGTGCTCGAAGCGTTGGAGAATTTCCTGGCGATTGCCGATCAGCAGCTGGCCAATGAGGCCGCTCGGCACTTCAAGAAACAGGGTCTGGATATACGTCTGGGTGCCAGAGTCAGTGGTGCCAGCGTCGCTAGCAACGGCGTCACGGTCAGCTACAGTGACAAGACGGGCGCGCAGAGCGTGGTGGCGGAAAAAGTGATCGTCGCTGTGGGCCGCCGGCCGTTTACCGCGAACCTGTTTGCGGCCGATACCGGCGTTGCGCTGGATGAGCGCGGATTCATCAAGGTGGACGATCATTGTCACACCGATGCCGAAGACATCTGGGCGATCGGCGATTGTGTGCGCGGCCCGATGCTGGCACACAAGGGCAAGGAAGAAGGCATCGCCGTGGCTGATGCCATTGCTGGCAACTACGCGCACGTCAACTACGATGTGATTCCGTCGGTGATCTATACCGCACCGGAAATTGCCTGGGTCGGGCAGACCGAAGAGCAGCTCAAAGCGGCCAGCATCCCCTACAAGAGCGGCGTGTTTCCGTTCGCTGCCAGCGGTCGCGCGCGTGCCATGGAGGCGGCCGTCGGGTTCGCCAAAATCCTCGCGGCGCGCGACACCGATACGATTCTGGGCGTGCACATCGTGGGACCGATGGCGGGCGAGCTGATCGCGGAGGCCACACTGGCGATGGAGTTTCAGGCCAGCGCCGAGGATCTGCAGCGCACGATCCACGCGCATCCGACACTGGCTGAAGCACTGCATGAGGCGGCACTCGCGGCCGACAAGCGTGCCATCGACATCATGAACCGCTGATGTCGCCACTGCTGTTCCGCGAGGATGCGTATCTGACGACCGCCACGGCGCGGGTGGTTGCGGTCCACGAGCGTGGCATTGAACTGGATCGCACGATCTTCTATCCGATGGGCGGCGGGCAGGCCGGTGACAGCGGCACGCTGCTGCGATCCAACGGCGAGCGCATCCGGATCGCTGACAGCCGCAAGGGTGAGAGCGTGGACAGCGTGATTCACATTCCCGCGGTGGGTGCCCCCGTCCCACAGTCAGGCGAAGAGCTACAGCTCGAGATTGATTGGCAGCGTCGTTATGCGTTGATGCGATTGCATACCGCGCTGCACGTCATGTCCTGCGTGGTGGTGGCACCGGTGACCGGCGGGAACATCTCGCCCGACAAGGGACGCCTGGACTTCGATATCGACATGAGCCTGCTCGATGCGAAGGCGATCGAACAGGGAACCAATGCGCTGATTGCCCGGGCGGTGCCGACCGAAACGGTCTGGATCACGGACGCGGAGCTTGACGCCCGGCCCGAACTGGTGAAAACCATGAGCGTGCAGCCGCCGCGTGGCAGCGGTCGGGTGCGTCTGCTGCGCATACCGGACGTCGATCTGCAGCCCTGTGGCGGCACGCATGTGCGCAACATTGGCGAGATCGGCGCGATCCGCGTGCTGCGCATTCGCAGCGAAGGCAAACACAACAAACGCGTCGAGATCGCGCTTGCCAGCTCAAGTCCCTAGCGGTTCACGCTGGTCATCATCGCCGGGTTGTAGCGCGCTCCGGCGGCCGCGCCATGCGGGATCACATCACTGAGCTGTTCGACTTGCTTCGCCGTGAGCGTCAGGGCCGCGGCCTTTGCGTTTTCATCCAGTCGTGTCGTGCTGCTGGTACCGGGAATGGGAACCAGAGCGGATGGCCGAGGACTCTACACGTCCCCGCAAGGCCGGTCACGTCGGACGATGTCGGCGAATCTCAGGTCAGGCGTTGCGCCCGCAGTACGTTCGGCACGCCGGTCAGACGCTGCAGCACGCGCGCCAGTTGATCGACGTCCCGCACCGCGGTGCGCATGACGATGGTCGCAACGCGATCATCCGGGTCGGTGTCGGAGTTGACGCCGTCGATGCTCAGGCGCTCGAGTGCCATCACATCCGTGACATCGCGCAACAAACCACGGCGGTCGAGTGCTTCGACACGAATCTGCACCGGCAACAGGCTATCGGAGTCCAGACTCCACTCGACGTTCAGCATCCGCGTCGTGTTGTGCGCCCGCATGCGCAGCAGATTCGGGCAATCCGCGCGATGGATCGTCACGCCACGCCCCAGAGTCACATAGCCGGCGATCGGCTGCGGGGGTACCGGCGAGCAGCAGCGTGCGAGGGTGGTGGGCAGATCGCCGACACCTTCGATCTCAATCGGAGAGCGCGCCGAAGTGCGCTTGGGCCGTTTGCGCGGCGCGGGAGGAGGAGTCTCGGGTGCGCGCAGCCGCGACAGAGTCGCCGACAGCGTGGCTGGGGTGATCTCACCGGCTCCGAGCATGCGCTGCAGATCCTCGGTGCTGCCGGCATGCAGCTCACGCACCACGGCGGCGATGACTTCCTGTCCGGTGCCGGCGCGGGTCAGCTCACGTTCGAGGATCGTACGGCCGCTCGTGAGGTGCTCGGATTGATCGATGCGCCGAAACCAGGCCCGTACTTTGGCGCGACTGCGCGATGAGGCCAGAAACCCCTGCTCGGGTGAGAGCCAGTCGCGGCTTGGTGCAGGCTGTTTACCGGTGATGATTTCGACCACCCCACCGTTGGTCAGCGGCTGGTTGAGCGGCACGATGCGCCCGTCCACTTTCGCGCCTCGGCAGCGGTGCCCGAGATCGGTATGCACGTGATAAGCGAAATCCAGCGCTGTCGCGCCGCGTGGCAGATCCACGACCTCGCCGCGCGGCGTCATGGCGTAAATGCGATCGGCGAACAGTTCGCCCTTCATGCGCTCGATCAGGTCGCCTTCGCTGTGCGTCTGCTGCGTCGGATCGAGAACCCGGCGTACCCACTCGATCTTGCGTTCGTAGTCCAGATCGCGGGCGCCGCCCTCCTTGTAACGCCAGTGCGCAGCCACACCGAGTTCCGCGTACTCGTGCATATCCTGGGAGCGGATCTGCACTTCGAGCGACCGCCCCTCCGGACCGGTCACCGCGGTGTGGATCGAGCGGTACTCGTTGTCCTTGGGGGTGGCGATGTAGTCATCGAATTCACCCGGTATGTAGTGCCACAGCCCGTGCACCACGCCGAGCGCGGCGTAGCAGTCTGAAACCGATTCCACGACGATGCGCACCGCGCGCACGTCATAGAGTTGTTCGAATGCGATGTGCTTGCGCCGCATTTTCCGCGCAATGCTGTAGATATGTTTGGGTCGACCGTAGACCGCGAGCGCGGTAACGCCCGCCTGCTCGAGCTCCCGCCGCAGCAGCGCGCAAACTTCTACGATATAGCGCTCGCGATCGACGCGGCGCTCCGCCAGGGCACGTGCAATGCGGTGATAGTCCTCGGGTTCCAGGTAGCGAAAGGCCAGATCTTCCAGCTCCCATTTGAGGTTCCATACACCCAGACGATTGGCCAGCGGCGCCAGCACTTCCCGCGTTTCGCTGGCGAGACGCCGCTGTTCTTGCGGGGGCCGGCCACGAGCGTGACGCAGCTGGACCAATTGCTCGGCCAGCCGGGCGACCACCAGGCGCGGGTCGGCGGCCACGGCCAGCAGCATTTTTCGCAGGATCTCGGCCTGTTGCGCGGTCAGACCCTGCGACGCCGACCACCCGGTAGGCAGGTGAAGCTCGCCCAGGCGCTCCAGCTCGGCTGCCAGCCGTGACGGATTGGCGCCCAAACGGGTCTCGAGCTGGCGGATATCGCGTGGCAGTCCGGCCGTGCGCGCCCCGTGCAACAGGGTGCCGATTGCCAGATCGGTGTCGCGCGTCAGGGCGGCCACCGTGTGAGCAGCCTCGGCGCCCAGATCCAGCGCCGCCGGATCGGCGCCATACTCGCGCAGCACCGCGCGCGCTGCATCGAGGTGCGCGGCGATCTCAGGGGCTTCCTGGGTCGCGGTTTCCATGCTGTGTGGTCGATGCCTTCCGGCTATCATTCAGGGTATGGCTTGTGACAGCAAGTGCAGTTGAGGTAGTACGGTCGTGGCGCGATATGCGGGCAAGACTTGGCGGGCGTTGCGGCCGACCGATATACCCACTCGGGCGAGCTGCCTGCCGGTGCGCCTGCACAGTCCGGATTGCCGAGTGCTGGGACTGGATCCTGGTTCGCAGCGGACCGGCTATGGTGTCATCGATTGCCAGGCCGGCGCTGAGCGGCACCTGACCAGCGGCTGTATCGACGTCACTGGACAGGACATGGTGGTGCGGCTGCAATGCATCTATCGCTCGGTGGTGGCACTGGTACACGAGCATCGCCCCGACATGATCGCGATCGAGCGCGTATTCGTACACCGCAATCCCGATAGCGCTTTGAAGCTGGGTCAGGCGCGGGGTGTGGCGCTGTGCGCCGCGGCCTCTCTGGGCGCGAGCGTGCACGAGTACGCCCCGCGTGCGATCAAGATGGCGATCACCGGCTACGGTGCCGCCGCCAAGCCGCAGGTCGCGCAGATGGTACGCAACCTGCTGATGCTGGAGATCAAACTCACGCCCGACGCGGCCGACGCGCTGGCGGTCGCCTTGTGTCACTCTCAGTCGCGCCGCATGGGGGCGCTTGCGGCTGCGGATGTCGCCTGACAGGGCCGGTAATCGATGATCGGTTCGCTCTCCGGCGTGCTCGTCGTCAAGTCGCCGCCGCATTTGCTGCTCGAGGTCGGCGGTGTCGGCTATGAACTCGAAGCGCCGATGTCTACCTTTTTTGTGCTGCCGGAAGTCGGGGAGCGCGCACGTCTGCTGACACACCTGCAGGTGCGTGAGGACGCGCACGTGCTTTACGGTTTCAGTACTGCTGCCGAACGCACGCTGTTCCGCAACCTGTTGAAGGTTTCCGGCGTGGGCCCGCGGATCGCACTGGCTATCCTGTCCGGTGTCTCGGCAGCCTCGTTTGCGGAAGCAGTGCGTAACGAGGACAGCGCGATGCTCACCCGCATTCCGGGTGTCGGGCGCAAGATCGCCGAGCGTCTGATCGTGGAGATGCGCGATCGCATCGAGAGCGAGTCCGCCTTCTCGGTGGCGGGCATGGCGACGCCGAGCACGGGCATTCCCTTGCCGATCATGGGCGGTGGTGCGCAGCGTGAGGCCTTCAGTGCGCTGGTCGCGTTCTTCGGTTACAAGCCCGCGGAGGCCAGTCGTTTGCTGAAAGCAGTGGAGCCTGACAGCGGCTCGCTGAGCACCGAAGAGTGGATCCGGCGTGCGCTGCAAAGTGCGGTGCGCGCGTGAATGCCCACGAGGATGACCGGCTCGTCAGCACCGCGGCCGGCGGCGGCGAGGAACTGATTGATCGCGCGATCCGACCGCGGCTGCTCAATGACTACATCGGTCAGGCCGCCGTAAAGGAACAGCTGTCGATTTTCATCGACGCGGCCCGCATGCGCTCCGAGGCGCTCGATCACGTGTTGATCTTCGGGCCACCGGGCCTCGGCAAGACCACGCTGGCGCATATCATCGCGGCCGAACTGAAGGTCAATCTGCGACAGACCTCGGGTCCGGTACTGGAGAAACCCGGTGACCTGGCCGCTATGTTGACCAACCTTCAGCCGCGCGACCTGCTGTTCGTCGATGAGATCCATCGACTCAGCCCGGTGGTCGAGGAAATCCTCTATCCTGCGATGGAGGACTATCAGCTCGACATCATGATCGGGGAGGGTCCGGCCGCACGCTCGATCAAATTGTCCCTGCCGCCCTTCACCCTGGTCGGTGCGACCACGCGTGCGGGGCTGCTGACCTCGCCGCTGCGCGATCGCTTTGGGATTGTTCAGCGCCTGGAGTTCTACAGTGTGTCGGACATTGAGCGCATCGTGCATCGCTCGGCGCGCATCCTGGAAGTGGCGATCGAGCCGGAAGGAGCGAAGCGCATCGCGCAGCGCTCACGCGGTACGCCGCGCATCGCCAACCGACTGCTGCGGCGTGTCCGCGACTACGCGCAGGTCAAGGGTAGCGGACACATCGATGAGGCGTGTGCGCATGCCGCGCTCGATCTGCTGCAGATCGACCGCCAAGGCCTGGATGCGCTCGATCACAAGCTGTTGCGCACGATCATGGAGAAGTTCGACGGCGGTCCGGTCGGTATCGACAGCCTGTCAGCGGCGATCGGTGAGGAACGCGGCACACTCGAGGATGTGATCGAACCGTTCCTGATCCAGCAGGGGTTCATCATGCGCACCGCACGGGGGCGGCAGGCGACGCGTCTGGCCTGGCAGTATCTGGGATTGACGGTGCCCGAGCGCGCGGTGGCGAATCTGTCGCTGTTTGGTGAAGAGTCTTGAGTGTGTTCGCGTGGCAGGCGCGCGTCTATTGGGAAGATACGGACGCTGGCGGCATCGTCTACTATGGGAATTATCTGCGTTTCCTGGAACGCGCACGCACTGAGTGGCTGCGCGCCAAGGGTGTCTGGCAGCGCAAGCTCGAACAGGAGGCTGGGGTCATCTTCACGGTGATCGACCTGCAAGTGAAATATCGTCTGCCCGCGCGGCTCGACGATCTGTTGTGGATCAGCTGCGAGCCGGCGCGCGAGGGTGGAGCGACGATTGCATTCGCGCAGCGCGTCTGGCGCGAGCACGTCGGGGGTGAGCTGCTGCTGGAAGGCGTGGCG
>DATMRM010000098.1:0-10913 GCA_035566155.1 Steroidobacteraceae bacterium
CACTGAGACCGTAAGCCTCAGGGAACACCAGCACGCCCGGCCTTTTGCCGCTCGCAGGTTCCAGGAACAGCTGCGAGTCCATCGACAAACCATCGGCCTGATATTTGAGATCGCGAGTAGGCATAGGCACTCCCGAGTAGGAGTGCAAGATTGTCACAAGACTACAGCCGCGTCAGCCCCGGCCGGCCAAACATCGTGGCGCCCTCAGGCGTAGCGCTTTTCCGCCTGTCCGTCCGCCGCCAGCGCTGCCGCCGTCGCATCCAGCGTCTTGCGCACGCGAACAATAACCTCATGCAGCTGCGCTTCGTTGATGATAAGCGGCGGGCACAGCGCCAGCGTGTCACCGATCGCGCGCATGATGATGCCGTGCTGATGTCCAAGCGCGAACGCTCGGGGCCCGACTTTGAGCTGCGCAGCAAACGGCTTGCGGGTTGCTTTGTCCGCAACCAGCTCGATACCGGCTATCAGTCCCGCGCCACGCACTTCGCCGACCAGCGGATGGCTAGCAAATTGCTGCAATTCACGCTGCAAGATCACACCCATGCGCGCCGCGTTGCCCATCAGATCGCGTTCCTCGAGAATCTTCAGATTCTCCAGCGCTACCGCGGTGGCCAGCGGATGACCGGAGGTCGTGAATCCATGGCCGAACGTGCCGATCTTTGCCGTGTTGTCGGCGACCGCGGAATAAATGCCGTCGGTGAACAGCACCGCGGCCAGTGGCACATAGGAGGAGGTCAGCTGCTTGGAGACCACCATGACATCCGGCTTGAAACCGTAGTGAACCGCACCGAATGGGCTGCCGAGCCGACCGAACCCGGTGATCACTTCATCCGACACCAACAGGATGTCATATTTGCGGCACAGGGCTTCGATCCCCGGCCAGTAGCCCTGCGGCGGCGGCATTACGCCGCCCGCTCCCATCAGCGGTTCGCCGAAGAACGCGGCGATGCTGTCCGCCCCTTCCTCGAGAATGACCGACTCCGTTTCCTGCAACAGTCGCGCAGTGAACTGCGCCTCACTCTCACCGACAGCGCCGAAACGATAGAAATGCGGACAGGTCAGGTGGCGCACCGGAATTGCCGGCAGATCGAAATCGCGATGATTGTTGGGCAGTCCGGTCAGACTGCCGGATGCGACATTGATGCCGTGATAGGCCTTGTTGCGCGCGAGGAATTTTTTCTTCTTCGGGCGCCCCAATGCGTTGTTGTAGAACCAGATCAGCTTGATGACGGTGTCGTTCGCTTCAGAGCCGGAGTTGGTGAAGAACACGCGTGTCAATTGCGGCGGTGTCATCGCGACCAGCTTCTCGCCCAGGCGTATCGCCGGCTCGTGTGATTTGTGGCCGAACAGGTGATAGAAGGGCAGCTTCGCCATCTGCGCGGCAGCGGCCTGAGCCAGTCGAGGCTCGCTGAAGCCTACGCCGACCGACCACAATCCCGCCATCGCCTCGATGTATTCCTTGCCGGCATTGTCATAGACGTAGATGCCGTTGCCGCGCTCGATCACGATCGGTCCGGTCTGCTCGTGCAGGCGAGCGTCCGTGTAAGGATGCAGCTCGGTGGCGATATCCGCACGGGCCAATGAATTGGTCGGTTTGTCGGTCATGGCGCGCGTCCGTTTGATCTGGGTGCGGCCGGGATTCTATCAGCGCCGCGCGGGCGGGTCCCCCTGGAGCGCCGCCCGGGTCAGGGACGGCTCATCGGCGGCGGAAGGCACCGGGGCGAGCAGCGAAACCAGGCGTGGCGGCCCGGAATCGAGCTGGTATGAATAGGCCACGATGTGCTCGAGCACTCTCTGCACGTAGCTTCGGGTTTCGTTGTAAGGAATATTCTCGATCCAGATATCGGCGTCGGTCGCTTTGCTCGGCAACCAGCGCGTCACGGCCCAGGGCCCGGCGTTGTAGGCGGCCAGCGTCAGCGCCATCTCACCGTGGTATTTGTCGACGAATTCCTTCAGGTAGGCGGCGCCCAGCGGAATGGCCGCGGCCGGATCGAACAGCGCATCGTGTACCGGCGGTGCTAGATGCCAGCGACGCGCGACCTGAACCGCGGTTGCGGGTTGCAACTGCATCAATCCACGGGCGTTGGCGCGGGAGGTCGCGTCCTGGCGAAACAGACTTTCCTGACGCATGACCGAAAGTATCCATTCTGCGGGCAACGCGGTCAGCGCGCTCGCCTGCGCCACGATGTCGGGATACGGGCGCGGATACCGCAGTGCCACGTCATCCCACTCGTTCGCCTGTGTCAATGTCGTGATCGCCTGCGTGTACCAACCCCAGTGCGACGCCAGATGTGCCGCCTGAATCTTGGTCGCCGGTTCAGCATCGGCCAGCACCGCCGACCACTCGACCGACGCGTCTTCGATCAGATCACACTCGAATAGTTCATGGGCGCGAATCAGACCCGGAGCGCTGCTGAGCGTCTTCTGGGCCTCGGTATCATCCGGTGTCGGATGCACGTTGAGACTGTAGGTGCTGTGCAGATGATCCGCCGCAAGGTACGCGTAATAGTCGCGCAGGCCCGCGATCTCGTTGAACAACGGTGCGGCCACCTCGGGTCCTAAGGTGAGCTCGGTGGCCCGCGCATTCCAGTAGCGCCAGCGCGGCTGCGAAGCGAGCGTTGGCGGCAGCTCGGTGATCCAGGTGAGCGCTGTCTGATAGTCAGTGGCCCACAGCGCAGCGCGAATCCGCCATTCATGCACGTCTGCATCGACGGCCTCTTTGGGGAGCGCGCGAAAGGCATCGATCGCCGAGGGCAAATGATCGTAGGCGGCACCGAGCGCGGCCAGACGTTGCAGTCGACCCGCCACCTCTGCCGTCAGGTCGGCGCGCTTGAGCAATAAAGGCAGTAGGTTCAGTGCCGTGGTCGCATCGGTGCGCGACAGATGGGTGAAGCCGGCAATGAGAGCCTCGGGCTCGACCGGCGCCTCCGGATGCGCGCCGAGCTCTTCCAGCGCTCCTTTCGGTGACTCCAGAAGCCTCACCCACAGCAGCAACGCCGCGGCGCGCGCGGGCGGAACATCGGCCGCGAATTCACGCGCCAGGCGGGAATTGTCGGCCTCCAGCGCAGCGCGCGCGCGGGCCTCAGCAGCCTCCGGCGTAATCAGGTTCTGCTGCCGCAGCCACGAAAACACACGGTCGCACTCGTGCGGCTGACGCGTGGCCTGAGACCACACGGCCAGGACATCCGTGCCGAGCACGGATGTGTCTCCGGTCGCTAATTGGCCGGCCAGACGGTCGCAGACCAGTACCGGATCATTGACCTCGGTGCTACGCGGCAGAAACCAGTCCCAGCGGCCGCGGGTTGCAAGGTTCGCAAGCCATTCTCGTCGCAGCACGCGCGTAACCGGCTGGCCGGGTCGGTCCTGCAGGAACGTATCGATCGTCTGGTCAAGTTCCTCGGACGGGTGGGCATCCAGATCGCGGCGCAGCCGCGCGACCTGCAGGTAGTCGTAGATCGGATACGCGATCAACGCTTCTGAATCGGGCTTCTCCGCAGCCTGCACCCGCACATGCTGCAGCGCTGCCAGGAACTGCTGGCGCACCGAAGGGCTCTCCGCACTGACTCCGGAGGGTGCGTGTTGCGCCGGCGCAGCGCGCGTCGCGCAGGCCACGATCAGTAGTGCACAGGCGCGCCTAAGCAGGTGTCCTCCACTTCCAATTTCGCACTTCGGGCATGTCCTGGCCGTTCTGATTGATGTATTGCCGATGTTCCACCAGTTTGTCCTGTAGCCGTTGACGCAAAGCGTTGCCTGCGGCCCCCGCTTTGGGCACGCGATCGATGGTGTCGATCACCAGATGAAACCTGTCCAGATCATTCAGCACCGTCATGTCGAACGGCGTGGTAATGGTGCCCTCCTCCTTGTAACCGCGCACGTGCAGATTGTGGTGATTGGTGCGTCGGTATGTGAGCCGATGTATCAGCCAGGGGTAGCCATGGAACGCAAAAATGACCGGCCGGTCCCGGGTGAACAGTGCGTCAAAGTCCGTGTCGCTCAGACCGTGTGGATGTTCGCTCTTGGGTTGCAGTTTCATCAGATCAACCACGTTGAGCGCGCGAATTCGCAGGTCAGGCAGATGTTGTCGCAGGATCGAGACGGCCGCCAGCGTCTCAAGCGTTGGCACATCGCCGCAGCACGCCATCACGACGTCCGGCTCGCAGTCCTGGTCGTTGCTGGCCCACTGCCAGATGCCGATGCCTTCGGCGCAATGCCTGACCGCCGCCGGCATGCCGAGCCACTGAGGCGCCGGGTGTTTGCCCGCTACGATCACATTGACGTAGTGGCGACTGCGCAAGCAGTGATCCATTACTGACAGCAGACAGTTCGCATCGGGCGGCAGATAGACCCGCACGATCTCGGCTTTCTTGTTGACCACATTGTCGATGAACCCCGGATCCTGATGCGTAAAGCCGTTGTGATCCTGGCGCCAGACATGTGATGACAGCAGATAGTTGAGCGAAGCGATCTTGCGGCGCCATGGCAGGCGCGCGGTCACCTTGAGCCACTTCGCGTGCTGATTGAACATCGAGTCGACGATGTGGATGAAGGCTTCATAGCAGTTGAACAGTCCGTGCCGGCCGGTCAGCAGATACCCCTCGAGCCAGCCCTCGCACTGGTGTTCACTCAGGACCTCGATCACGCGTCCGCTCGGCGCGAGATACTGATCGTTGGCATCGGTGGACGCTTCCCACTGGCGGTTGGTGGTCTCGAATACGGCCTCCAGACCGTTCGAGAGCGTCTCGTCGGGACCGAAGATGCGGAAGTTGCGCTGCTCCTCGTTGCGCGCGACCACATCACGCAGAAAACGACCCAGCACATGCGTATCGCCAATGCCAGCGACTCCTGGCTCAGGTACCTCCACGCCATATTCGCGGTAGTCAGGCATTCGCAGATCGCGCAACAACTGGCCACCGTTGGCGTGCGGATTGGCGCCCATGCGCCGTTCGCCCGTGGGCGCCAGTTCCGCAAGCTCCGCGCGCAAGCGACCGCGTTCGTCAAACAATTCCTCGGGGTGATAGCTCTTCAGCCACCCTTCCAACTGGCCCAGGTGTTCCGGATGCGCGGCACTGACCAATAGCGGCACCTGGTGCGAACGGAACGTACCCTCCACTTTCTCGCCGTCAACGTTCGCAGGTCCGGTCCAGCCCTTCGGCGACTTCAATACGATCATCGGCCATCGCGGCCGTGACTGGTCATCACGGCTGCGCGCTTGCTGCTGAATGCGTCGAATCTCCTCGATCGAGTGATCCAGCGCGGCCGCCATCGCCTGATGCATCGGTTGCGGATCGTGACCTTCGACGAACACCGGATTCCAGCCGCAGCCGCGCAACAACTGTTCGAGCTCCGCGTGATCGATTCGCGCCAGCAAGGTCGGATTGGCGATTTTGTAGCCGTTCAGATGCAGGATCGGCAGCACTGCGCCGTCCGTGACCGGATTCAGAAATTTGTTCGAGTGCCACGAGGTCGCGAGCGGCCCGGTCTCCGCCTCTCCATCGCCCACTACGCAGGCAACGATCAGGTCCGGATTGTCGAATACCGCGCCGAATGAATGGCTGAGCGAATAGCCCAGTTCACCGCCTTCGTGAATCGAGCCGGGACATTCGGGTGACGCATGACTCGGAATTCCTCCCGGAAAGGAGAACTGCATGAACAGCTTGCGCAACCCGGCCTCGTCCTGGCCGATGTCAGGATAGATTTCGCTGTAGGTGCCTTCCAGATAAGTGTTGCTGACCACCGCCGGACCACCATGACCTGGTCCGGAAACATAGATCATGTTGAGGTCGTGCTTGCGGATGACACGGTTCAGATGCACATAGATGAAGTTCTGGCCAGGGGTCGTCCCCCAGTGCCCGAGCAGCATGTGCTTCACGTCACCGGTCGCGAGCGGACGCTTCAGCAGCGGATTGTCGTATAAATAGATCTGCCCGACCGACAGATAGTTGGCCGCGCGCCAGTAGGCATGCATTTTGCGCAGCAGCTCTGCGCTCAAAGCGGGTTCTGCCTTCATGATCACTCCGGCAGGCGAGGGGAGCGATCAGTGTATTAGAAATTGCATGCCGACGTAGCTGATGAATTCGATCTGTCCGTCAGCGGCGCCGTTGCGAGCGTGGCCCGCCCGGGGTGGAACGGTGACCCGGCCTGCGCTCGTGCGAGCGCAGGCCACAGTCCGCCGCCCATCGAACAAAAATGCAACAGCCAGCCTCACCAAATGACCACGCGCTTCTGCGGTGGCACGTACATCTTGTCGCCCGCCTTTACATTGAAGGTCTCATAAAAGCCCGGCTGATTGACCAGCGTGCCCAGCACCCGGTCCACGCCCATCGAATGCGGATCGGTCTTGATGAGCTGCACGGCGTAATTATCCCGCAGCTTCTCGCGCCACTCCTGGGCAAAGCCTAGATAGAACCGCTCATCACCGCTCAGACCGTCGATCTTGGGCGCGGGCTTACCCGCCAGTGAGATCTTATAGGCCTTGTACGCGATCGCAAGCCCCGAGTTATCGGCGATGTTCTCACCCAGTGTGAGCTCGCCGTTGAGGTGATAGCCGGCTACCGGCTCGAATGCGCCGTACTCGGCGACCAGCGCCTTGGTCTTGGCGTCAAATCGCTTGTGGTCTTCCTCGGTCCACCAATTGCGAAGATTTCCATCGCCGTCGTACTGCGCGCCCTGATCGTCAAAGCCGTGGCTGATCTCGTGACCGATGACCGAGCCGATCGCACCATAGTTGACCGCGTCATCCGCTGCCGCGTTGAAGAACGGCGGCTGCAGAATCGCAGCCGGGAACACGATCTCATTCATTTCCGGGTTGTAATACGCGTTCACCGTCTGCGGGTTCATGCCCCACTCGCCGCGATCCACCGGTTGCCCCAGCTTGTTGATGTTGCGCTGCCATTCGAACTCGTTCGCCCGCTGGACGTTGCCGAGCAGGTCGTCCGCACGAATCGTGAGTGTCGAGTAGTCGCGCCACTTCGACGGATATCCGATCTTCACCATGATCTTGGCGAGCTTGGCTTGAGCCTGCTGCTTGGTATCCGCGGTCATCCAGTCCAGAGTGCCGATATCCTGCTTGTAGGCAGCGAGCAGATTTCGTACCAGCTCATCGGCGCGCGCTTTTCGATCGGGCGGAAAATACTTGGCTACGTAGAGCTTGCCCAGACCTTCGCCGATCGAGCCGTCCACCAGCGAGATGCCGCGCTTCCAGCGCGGCCGATTCTCGGGCACGCCCGATAGCACGGTGCCGTAAAACGCGAAGCGATCATCAACGAAGGCTTTGGACAGATACGGCGACGCGTCGGACAGCAGATGCCATCGGAAATAGACCTTCCAGACCGGCAGCGGCGTGTCCTGCAGAATCTTCGCGAAGCCAGTCTGGTAGCTCGGCTGGCTGACGATGACGTAGCTGACCTTGCCCGCTACACCGGCTGTCACCAGGTAGCGGTGCCAGTCGAAACCCTTGGCCAGTGTGGGCAGCGCCGACAGCTCAACTTTGTTGTAGGCCTTGACCGGATCGCGCAGCTCCACCTTGGTCCACTGTACCTTCGCCAGGCGGGTCTCCAGTGCCAGGATCTGTGCGGCTTCCTGCCTGGACTGCGCATCGCCCAGCATTTCCAGGGCGTGCGCCACGTGCAGCTGGTACTTGCCGCGAATCTCTTTCAGCTTCGCATCGTCATCCTTCAGGTAGTAGTCGCGATCAGGCAATCCGAGGCCGTCCTGCCCCAGATCGAACACATACTTGGTCGCATCCTTGTTATCCAGATGCACGCCTGGCGTAAACGGCGTGGTCACGCCGATGCGCTGCAGATGGCCCATCAGTTCCGGAATGTCCTGCTTGCTCTTGATGGCATCGATGCGAGCCAGCTCCGGCGCCAACGGCTTGATGCCGAGTGATTCGGCATGCGCCTCGTCCATGAAGCTGTTGTAGAGGTCGCGGATCTTCGCCTCGTCGCTACCGGCCGGCGCGCTGGCATTCTTGGATACCACGTCAACGAGTTGCTTCAACTGATCCTGCGATTCATCGAACAGCTTGTCGAAAGTACCGTACCCCGGCTTATCGGCCGGAATCTGGGTGCTCGCCAGCCACTTACCATTGAGATATTTGTAGATGTCATCCTGCGGACGGATGCTCGAATCCTCGTACTGCGTATCGATCCCAGATGCGAGCGCGCTGGATGCGGGCGCAGCAGCAGCGTTTCCTGGCTGTAGCGCTAAAAGAATCAGCACGGCGCTGGCGACCAGCGCGGACTTCCCGTACATCATCTGTTTCTCCTGCTGAAGCGTTGTGAGGGCGGGTGGCAATTCTATTGCGGCGCGAACGGCATCGCTATACTTCAGGCCCATTCGCTCTGCTGCCGCCATGCGACGACTCCACTCCAGAGCCTGGATGGCCACGTTCTTTTTGGCGCTCGCGCTCCTGGGATGTCGCGTTCCAGCACCACAGCGACTGAGTGCCGAAGCGAATGAGAGGGTCTACATCGTCAGACGTTCCTGGCACATCGACGTCGGTTTCGCGGTAGCGGAGTTGCAGCCGCCGCTGGCGAGCCTGCGGGCGGCGTATCCTTCAGCGCGGTACCTCGAATTCGGGTTCGGCGACCGCCACTACCTGATGACGCGACATGCTGGCGCCGGAACCTTGCTCTCGGCCCTGTGGCCCGGCCCCGGCCTCATTCTGATGACCGCATTGAACGCGAGTCCGCAGCAGGCATTCGGTGCCGACAACGTGCTCGAGCTGCGAGTCTCCGCCAGACAATCCGAGGAGCTTCAGCAGTTCATTTGGCACACGATGACGAGCGATCAGGATCGCGTCACAGCGGTTGCCCCCGGGCCGTATGACGGTAGTGCCTTCTACCCGGCGATCCCCAAGTATTCAGCGCTGCATACGTGCAACACCTGGGCTGCGGAGTCTTTGCATTCCGCGCAGTTGCCGATCCGCAGCACAGGCGTCGAATTTGCCGGTCAGCTGTGGTCTCAGGCCCGGCGTCTGCAGAGGATGCAGGCTAGCGGTACGGCCCACTAGAGCCGTGGGAACAGACCACGGGGGGCGCTCTAGTCGGGCGGGTTGTGCTCGCGCAGAAAGGCCACCGAGGCCTGCAGCATCTGTAGTCGCGTCTCACCGCGCGACAGCCAGTGATCTTCGTGATTGAGCGTCACCAGTTGAACATTCTTTTTGGCCTGGCGCATGGCATCGAACATGACTTGGCTCTGCTTGTAGGGTACGACCGTATCGTCCTTGCCGTGAATCAACAACACCGGGGCAGTGATGGCATCGATATGCCTGATCGGTGAGATGGCATCCAGTGCGGGATCGTGCGGTCCTTTCGCGCCCATGAACCGGTCCCAGTAGCGCTCTACCGTCTGTGGACGAAATCCGCCGCGCTGCTCCACCCAGGTGAGCATCAGCGACAGATCCGACAGTCCCGCCACGGACACCGCGCAGCGATAGACCCCCGGATCGAGCGTGACGCCCGCGAGCGCGGCGTAGCCACCATAGCTGCCGCCAACGATGCAGACGCGCTTTGCATCGATGAATCCCTGTTTGGCCAGATAGCGCACGCCATCCGACAGGTCGGTCTGCATCTTGCGGCCCCACTCACCGTATCCCGCTTCAACGAATTTCGGCGACAGATCGGATCCGCGGTAGTTGGGCTGCAGCACTGCGTACCCCTGGTCGGCCAGTGCCTGCGACCACCAATCGAAATCCGCGCTGTCGCGTACCTGCGGACCGCCATGCGGCAGTACGATTAACGGCAGATCATGTTCCGTGCGTCCGCGCGGCAGGGTCAGATACGCCGGAATCTGCATGCCGTCCGCAGCGGCATAGGTGATGCGCCGAACCTCGTAAGGCTTGATGCCACCGGCATAGACATCCCCCAGCGGCTCAATCTTGTGCGCCCCCATGTCCACCAGTTCGTAAACATACCCATGGGTCGGTCCATCCACGCGCACGACGAACCTCAAAAGATCCTGATCGAGTGACACCAGGCTCACGCGCTCGCCAGCGAAAACCTTCGTGACGTTGTCCCAGCGAAACTGCATGCCGGGATCGAAGAAGACGTATCCCCCGTCGGCCGAGCCGCTCACTCCGCCGATCATTCGTTGCGATTGCTCGATCGGCGCTTCGAGCCCTTGCGTTTCCGGCATCGGTGCGCCCAGGATGCCGTCCTTCAGCGACAACGGGCGCCAGACCCACTCGTTGTTCTCCAACTGCTGCAGGACGATCGAGTCGCCGTTCGGACTGAAACCCAACATCTGCGGCACATCGACCGCCTCCTTGCCGGCGATCACTTCCTGCATGCTACCGTTACGATTGAGTCGAACCGACCAGCGACGACGATCTTCGTCGTAGTTCATGTCCGCGGTGATCTTGCCTTCGGAGTCGACCAGCCAGTCCCGGGTAATCTCGCCTCCCTGAGTCACCTGTTTCTCGCTGCCATCGACGTCGATGCGCTCCAGCGCAGGTCCGCGCGCGCTAGACAGCGTGATCACTGGCACAAAGATCGATGTATGCCCGTGCAACTGCCGCACCATCGGTTCGCCGGCAATCACATTCAGCATGTTGGCACCCGAGTACGCGTCCGATTGCGGGACTGGTCGCATCCGATGCGTTTTAACATCCCAGATCTGAAGCTGGCTCCACTCACTCAGATCCGTCACCCCCAGCATCGACCCTGCAGCAGAGGTCACAACCATCAGATGATCGCCGTCCGCCCATCGAATGGCCCGCAGCTTCTGATCACCGACGCGCGCGGCGCCGAGCAGTTTCCGGTCCGCCAGGGACCAGGCTTCGATCAGGCGATTGTCGCCTTGAGTCTTGACGAATGCGACACGCGAGCCATCGGGGCTGAGGGCTACTTCCTCTAGCGCCGGCAAATGGCCATAGATGTCAAGCTGAGCTGCCGGGGCAGCAGCGATCGACG
>DATMRM010000099.1:0-3845 GCA_035566155.1 Steroidobacteraceae bacterium
CGTGACGCGGAAGAGCAACCGCCCTTCTGCCGGCACCGGCGGTTTTGCCTCCTTGTCTTCAGGCCTCAGCTCGACATCCGGCCAGCACAGCTTCAGGAGCTCGCCCGCGCGCGCTGCGGTCGATAGAGCCACTACCGTGAACAAGTGCAGTGTCGCATTGCCTGCCGTCGCCTTGAGCAGCCTGGCGCGCTCATCGTCGCTCAGGTATCGGATTCGGCCGCGGCCTTCCGGCAGTTTCGACACCGAGTCGAAGGGGTTCACGCTGGTCCAGCGCCACTCCTTGCGGGCCACCGTGAACACATGGCTGGCGGCCGTCAGGTACCGGTTGACCGTGGCGTTGCGGCGTTTGAATTCGGCAGCCGTGGTGCCCTTCTTCAGGGAGGTGTGCGCCGCGGTAGGGTCTGCGCGCCGGTAAGGCTCCTTGGCCAGGACGCCGCGGTATTCGACAATCAGCTCGGGGGTGACATCGGCCAGCTTCAGGTAACCGAGTTTCTTCTTCCACCAGGGCAGGTTCACACGGCTCATGGATCCGTCGCGCTTCTTCGGCACCTCCTCCTCGAGGTACCTGTCGATCGCCTGCCCTAGGGTCCGGCGGCGCGCCTCGGCCGATCGGAAGTGCTTCCCGTCAATCATCTCGGCTTCCACGGTCGTCGCCCAGCGCTCAGCCTGGCGCCTGGTAGGAAAGCTGGCGGTGCGAGGCGGGAAACCGGCCATCCGCACCTGCGCGTGGAAGTGCTTCTTTCCCTTCCTGTCGACGCGTTCGCGAATCGTGGGCATGCCTGGCAACACCGTTTCACACCAGATTGCGCGACTGTACGCCACAGGCGCATACTGTGCCATAGCTGTGCCACGGCACATGGGTGCAGCCGACGCTGGTCTGTAAGTTGTTGTTATTAGTAGATTGTTGGTGCCGGCAGAGAGATTTGAACTCCCGACCAACGGTTTACAAAACCGCTGCTCTACCACTGAGCTATGCCGGCATATTCGCGCGGGGCGCGTATGTTACCGCAGCCTCGAGCGCCCTCCCTCAGCCCGTGGCAGGTTTTGCCGGACAGTCCACGACACGCACTGGCTCGGGGCCTGCGGCCTTGGGACTCATGGTCGGCCCCGTGGCGATCGCCGTCGGATCAGCATCGTTCGGCTTCAGCTCCACATCCAGCCAGTCGACGCTGATTGTCTTCTGATGCAGGCTCAACACCGGCTTGAAGCCTAGTTCCTGTACCTGTTCGGCCCGGTGCACGGCATGGCGCTGATCGGCGAACACTCCGACCGAGACGCGCTCGGCTTCATCGGCCATCGCCGCAGCATCCTTAATGCCGTTGGCGTTGAGCGTTGAAATCACTTTGCGGCGAGCCGCCGCATCCTTGAGGTCCTCGACATACACCCAGTATCCATCCGGTGTGGTGGTATCCACGCTGCGGGGCCGCGGCAGTAACCCGCGCGCACGCAACGCATCGGCGGTCGGCGCTGCCGCCGCGGCATCGACGAACGGACCAATGCTGCGGCAGTGTGTGGTCGGCTCCGGCGGCGCCGCGGGTTTGACGGGCGCCTGTGTCAGCTCGAGTGCAGGTACTGCCGCAGCGCTGCGGGTCGCTGCTACGGCCGCGCCGTCGCGTGGCCGATCGACCCAGCGCGACCAGCCGAAGAACACGACATTGATGAACAGTAACAGCAGGAAGACGTTTCGCACGCGAGCGAGTGTATGCCATGTCACGCGCCCACAGCAGTCGAGGCAATCACCGCCAGACCGCGCAGAATCAGATCGTCCTCGCGCCAATACGGGCTGTCGAGCAGCGGCGCAATCACGTCCATTGCACCGCCCGCCAGCAGCAGACGCGGCCGACGACCCAGTTCAAGCCCAGCAGCGCTGCGCGCATGCTCAATCGCGGCGGCGCAGGCATGGCGCGCCCCGGCCCGCAGGCCGCTGCGCGTGTCATGTGCGAACAGTGACAGTGGCCTGTCGGGAGATGAAGCCAGATCAATATTGCTCATCGCCGAGCTGCCGCCCGCGCGCCGCCGGATGCCAGCCGTACGCGTCAGCAGCGATTCAATCATCAATTTCGGACCAGGAATGATATTGCCGCCGACATGCCGGCCGCTGGAGTCGAGCAAATCGATCGTCATCGCAGTACCGATACCGACGATGCAAAGATCCATATTGGGATGTTCGTGGCGGGCACCGACGAGCGCCACCCAACGATCCGCCCCCAAACGCCACACCTCCCGATAGCCGTTGCGCACACCGCATTCGGCAACGTGGCTTTCGGCAAGGCGGATCGGGCCGAATCCGGCGCGTCGTGTGGCCGCGCGCAACTGCCGCTCGACCGCGGCCCCGGCGACATTGCAGCCCTGCACCCGCGGGGTGAGCCCCGAGGCACGCAGTGCCTTGAACAGCCTGTCCAACGGTGATCTCGATCCGCGCAGTGCGTTCAGATCGAACGCACCGCGAGCTGCGAAGGCCTGTCGACGTCGATACGGCTCGCGCGACAGCGCCCATTTGAGACGCGAATTGCCACTGTCCAGCAGCAACAGGCTCATGTCACGGCTCTGACTGACACGTCCCCGGTCACGAAACGTTGCAGGCCATCGCGCGTCTGCAGGCATAGCGCGCCATCCAGATCGATGCCGCGCGCATGCCCGGTAACGCTACCCGCTTCGGAACTGACCACCACCACCTTGCCGGCCAGAGCATCCGCCTCGCGCCACTCCGGCGCAAAGCTGCTGAACCCGTCGCGCTCGTACTGCTCGAGCCCCGCAGCCGTGCTGGCGATCAAGGCGGCCACGATTTCGTTGCGGTCGGCGCGCTGAATCCCCAGCGCCAGCAGGTCCGCTGCACGATTGCCCGCAGCTTCAATCTGACGATGCACCGCATCCCCGAGCACGACATTCAGGCCGATGCCGACGACGACATACGCCGGCCCCCCCGCCTCCGCACGCAACTCGATCAGAAGACCGGCCAGTTTCTCGCCGTTCACGACCAGGTCGTTCGGCCACTTGAGTGCCAGACCCGATAGACCGACGTGCTTCAACGCACGCAACACGCAGACGCCGACCGCCAGACTCAGCGCGCTCGCATCCGCGGGCAGCGCTGCGAAGTTCCAGCTCATGGACAGGCAGATCGCACCGCAGGGTGGGGCGAACCAGCTGCGCGAGCGGCGCCCGCGTCCCTGGACCTGACATTCGGCCGTCAGATAATCGAAACTTCCGACCGGTCCGGGCGCGCGTGCGAGCAGATCCAGATTGGTGGAAGCGGTACGCCAGACGCACTGGCCCTGTCGCAGCCTGCCTGCGACCTCTTTCGGCAAAGAGCTCAGGATCAGTGCGGGGTCGAGCAGATCACTGGCATTTGGGATCCGATAGCCGCGGTTGGCGACGGCATGCACGTTCAGCCCGAGTGCCCGCAGGCCCGCCACCGCTTTCCAGATCGCATTGCGACTGACCCCGCAACTGCTCGCCAGCGCGGTTCCGGAATGGAATTGACCATCAGACAGCAGCCGGCAGACCCGCTGCGGCAGAGATTCGCGTTCGCTCACGTCGTGACTTCCGGCACTTCCGCCAACATACACCGAACTCCCCCGCCACCGACGTTTTCAATAGTGGGCACCGGCACCGCCAGCACCTGGTCGACGCAGCCGCGCAGACGTTGCCACGCATCGGCGTCGGACCGTTCGAACGCGGCTCGTGCCCGCTGTGACAACACCAGTATTCGCGCAGCCTGTGCCTTGGGCCGGGGCGCACGCAGCTCCATAATGTTGGCGGCGAACTGCGCCATCAACGGCATCGATATTTCGATGACCTCGCGCGTCGCGCGCAGACACTGCAACACCCGCGCACGATCGCCCTCT
>DATMRM010000100.1:0-2022 GCA_035566155.1 Steroidobacteraceae bacterium
TCGGTGCGGCCGCTGGCTGTGCTGTCGGCCATCATTTGGCGAAGAAGAAGCAGCAGGAACAGCAACAGCCGCTGCAGCAGCCTTCGCAGCAACCCCCGCCCGCTCCGCCCTCATCGCAAGGAGGCGCTCCCGGCAGTAGCAGCCAGGCGATCTAACCAAGTCGCGCCCGCGCGCCTTGACGATTCGCGCTGCAGGTATCCTGCACGCCTCGAACCAGGGAGGCAGGTGGGTGCGAATCGCGCGAGGTTGGATGGGTGTCTTTCTCGCCCTGTGTGCTGGCGGCTCTGCCTCGGCGGGCGAATCGTCGCCGCTGACTCCGGCACAAGCATTGTCTTACGTCTGGGTCGGCGACCTGCATTTCAGCCCCGACGGCTCGAAGCTCGCCTTCGTGGTGGGCAGTTACAAGTGGGACGCGCTGCCGCACATTCGTATCAGCGACATTGCAAGCGGCGCGACGCGTGAGATCACGCCTTCCGGCAGATCAGAGCGCACTCCGCAATGGTCTGCGGACGGCAAGACGCTGGCGTTCCTGTCCAATCGCGGTGGCGGTCGGGCGCAGGTCTTTCTCTTGCCGATGTCGGGGGGCGAAGCCAAGGCGCTGACGGCCAGCCGGTTCGGCGTGCGCCGGTTTCGCTGGTCACCGGATGGACGCGGCATTGCCTATCTTGCGCAGGAGGACAGCGCGCGTGATGAAAGCGATGGCCCGCAGCTCGCCGATGACGAAAGCAATCTGGCAAGAGTGTGGTTCGTCGATGTGAGCTCAAGAAAGACTCGCAGAATCAGCAGCAGCTCGGCCTATCGCATTGATGATTTCCAGTGGCAGGGGCCGAGCAGCCTGCTCGTCAGCGCCACGGATCGGCCACGTGTCGAGGAATATACCGACCGTGTCTACCGGCTTGCGCTGGCGGACGGGCTGTTTCAAAGCGTGGGCAGCCCGCCTCAACCCTTCAATACGCTGCTGGTCTCGCCCGATGCAACCCAATATGCCGTGCGCTCGACGAACTCGCAGGGGCCGCGTGCCCGCGACCTGTTCGTGGCGACGCTGCCCGAAGGTGAGCTGCGCGACATTTCCGCGCCGCTGGGTTTGACGATCGCGGAGGTCAGGTGGCATGAACAGGACGTCGTCTGGGTGCGTGCTATCGATGGGTTCTACAACCGCATCTTTCGCATTCGCCGCGGCGAGAGCCCGCAGCGTATCGACTTGCCACTCTCGGCGGCCGCATTCGATGTATCCAACCAGGGCGTGCTCGCCTATGTGGGACAGGACTATCAGCATTTGCCCGAGATCTATCTCAGAGGCGCGGACGGCAGCCTGCGTCAGATGACGCATCTACAGCAGGGCTGGGAAGGCATCTCGCTGGCGTCAAGCACGATCTTTCGGACCGTGACTGCCGACAATCTGTCAATCGAGGCGGCATTGTTGCAAAGCCCTAGCAGCGTGGACGGTCACAAACGACCGTTAGTGCTGCTGGTGCACGGTGGACCGCCCTCGAATTTCAGCGCCGGATATGACTGGGAAGAAGCCTGGGCTCAGCTGCTGGTGTCCCGCGGCTATCAGGTTCTGATGGTCAACCCCCGCGGTTCCGATGGCTACAGCGAGGCCTTTCTCAAAGCCAATCGCGCTGACTGGGGCGGGGGCGACTACCGGGATCTCATGAGCGTTCTCGACGCAGTCGTGGCCAGGGGTAGCACGGATGCGGCGCGGATCGGAATCGGTGGTTGGTCTTACGGTGGCGAGATGGCCGCCTGGGCGATCACCCAGACCGACCGGTTCAAGGCTGCGGTTGCGGGTGCATGCGTTTTCGATCAGGCCGGCGAGTTCGAGACCGAAGAGGACGATCCGGCCGCGGACGAATGGTACTTCGGCACGCCCTGGGAGCATCCTGACGTGTTTGCGCGCAATTCGCCCGTAACGTTCATCGGACAGGCGCACACGCCGACGCTGATACTCGATGGCGAAGACGACGCGAACAACCCTGTCGGTCAGTCCAAAGGACTCTATCGCGCGCTCAAGCACCTCGG
>DATMRM010000101.1:0-2733 GCA_035566155.1 Steroidobacteraceae bacterium
GTCGTCGTCCGCGACGGGTAGCACGACGGCGCGCACCACTTGCTGACCGACCTTAGGGGCTCAAGCGACTACATGTGCGGCTTGGAATGCCCGCTGTGGGGCTCGTCCAGATCGTCGCCTTCACCGTTGATGTCGTAGTCCTCGAAATCGCTGATCAACTCGGCGGTGCGTTTCTGCTCAAGTCGCTGCTCGAGCCGCCGCCATGCCGGTTCGCCGACCTTCACGGCGCGGCGTTTGGCAATTTCCATGTCCTTGATGGCGCGATCCAAGTCGAGGTCGTCGTCGCCGGCGACCTCTTCCGCGTCATCTTCCTCGTATTCGTCCGAGTCCGGATTTGCGCCCATGGTGCTGACCTAAATCTGAATCCTTAGGTGTAGCAAACTCTCCAGAGCCGAACTTAATGCGATTCAAAAAACGATGCAACGGTGTGGTCAATGTATTAGTTGATTCAGTTCAAAAATCGGTAACAACATCGCAAATACAATACCCATGACCACAAGCCCCATGCCGACGATCAGCAGCGGTCCGAGCAGACCGACCAGCGCGGCCAGTAGGCCTTCAAGCTCGCGTTCCTGATTGGTCGCGGCGCGCTCCAGCATTGCCTGCAGTTCGCCGCTGGATTCACCGCTGGAAATCAGATGGATCGTCATCGGCGGGAACAGCCGGCTGGCCGCGAGCGAGCGGCCGATCGGTGCACCCTCGCGTACGCGCGCGGCCGCGTCAGTCACCGCGTCGCGCATCGGCAGATTGGTCACCACTTCGCTGGAGATGCGCAGTGAATCGAGCACTGGCACGGCGCTTTCCACCAGAATGCTGAGCGTGCGGGTGAAACGCGCGGTATTGAAACCGCGCATGATCCGACCAAGCACCGGAATTGTCAGGATAAAGATATGAAAGCGGCGTAGCTTGGCGGGCGATTTCATTGCACGCCAGAACACAAAGCCCGCCAGCGCCAGCCCGATCAGCAGATACAGTCCGTCGTTGCGCATGAAGTCGCTGATGCCGACCAGGATCCGCGTGGCCACTGGCAGCTGCGCGTGCTGCGCCTCAAATACATCGGTGACCTTCGGTACCACGTAGGTCAGCAGAATCGAGACGATGCCGAAACACATGACGGTCAGCACGATCGGGTAGAGCAGCGCGCCGACCACCTTTTGCCGGATCGCCTCGCGCGACTCGGTGTATTCCGCCAGACGCTCCAGTACCGCATCCAGGTGACCGGACTGCTCACCCGCAGAGACGGTTGCGCGATAGATCTCGGGGAATACCCGTGGGAAGTCGGCCAGTCCGGTGGCGAGCGTGTGACCTTCGACCACTTTGGCGCGCACACCGAGCACGATGCTCTGCACCCGCGGTTTCTCGGTCTGTTGCGATACCGCCAGCAGCGCTTCTTCGAGTGGCAGGCCGGCCTTCGCCAGCGTGGCGAGCTGGCGCGTCATCAGCGACAGATCGGCTGCCGAAACGCCGCGTGCGAAACCGAAGCGGCTGCCCCGTTGACGTTTGGATTCCTGTTCGGCAACCTGCTCGACAGTCAGCGGCAACAGTTGCCGCTCACGCAGCAACGAGCGTACGTGACGCGGCGTGTCGCCTTCGATCACGCCTTTGCGTGAGCGACCGGCGCTGTCTAACGCGGTGTATTCAAAAGCTCCCATTGAGAGCGAAGTCTAGTCTAGTCCTCGCGGGTGACGCGCAGGACTTCTTCGATCGTGGTCTCGCCCTTCAGGCAGCGTGCCAGGCCGTCATCGCGGATCGACGGCGTGAACTGACGGGCGTACTTCTCGATTTCGTGTTCGCTGACGCCATCGTGGATCATCGTGCGCAGCGTGTCGTCCACCAGGATCAGCTCATAGATGCCGGTGCGGCCGCGGTAGCCGCCCGCGGCGTCGCGGCCTGGTCGATACAGCGTCGGCGAGGGATCATTCGGACCCAAGCCCAGCAGGCGGCGCTCGTACTCGCCGGCGGTGAAGGCCTGACGCGTATCCGGATTGAGTACCCGCACCAGACGCTGCGCCAGCACACCGATCAGACTGGAAGACAGGAGAAAAGGCTCGATGCCCATGTCGCGCAGGCGCGTGAGCGCGCCGGCAGCCGTATTGGTGTGCAGGGTGGACATCACCAGGTGACCGGTGAGACTGGCCTGCACGGCGATCTGCGCGGTCTCCAGGTCGCGGATTTCGCCGACCAGCACCACGTCAGGGTCCTGGCGCAGGATCGCGCGCAGGCCCCGAGCAAAGGTCATCTCCACCTTGGTGTTGACCTGCGTCTGGCCGATGCCGTCGATGTAGTACTCGATCGGGTCCTCGACCGTCATGATGTTCTGGGTGTTGTCGTTGAGCTGCTCGAGCGCGGCATAGAGCGTCGTGGTCTTGCCCGAACCGGTCGGGCCGGTGACCAGCAAAATGCCGTGCGGTTTGTGGATCAGCTCATCGATCAGCTTCTGCGTGTCCGGCGCCATGCCCAGCGAGTCCAGGTCCAACCGCCCGGCCTGCTTGTCGAGCAAGCGCAGCACCACGCGCTCGCCGTGACCGGAAGGGATGGTGGAGACACGCACGTCCACGGCTCGGCCGGCAATGCGCAGACTGATGCGCCCGTCCTGCGGCAAGCGCTTCTCGGCGATGTCGAGCTTGGACATCACCTTGATGCGCGACACCACCAATGGCGCCACCGCGCGCTTGGTTTGCAGCACCTCACGCAGCACGCCGTCCACGCGGAAGCGGATTACCAGCCGATTCT